>SKYL01000320.1 GCA_007127935.1 Halorhodospira sp.
CTCGTCGCCGTTCCGCAACGTCTCGCCCCTGGTCTCCGGCATCGAGATGCCCCAGGCGCCGATGCAACAGATCAAAGACCGCGTCGACGACGCGTTGGCCGCTGTGCGCAACGACAACATCCGCATCCTGGTGGTCGGCTGCGAGCGCTCGGTGGACGTGGCGCGGTTGAGCCGCCCCGGTGTCGCCTCGCTGTCGCTGCCGTGTACCGGGATGGTGCCGCCGTCGACCCTCGACTACGCCCTGCGTACCGGCGGCGCCGACGGCGTCTTGGTGACCGGCTGCGACTGCGGCGACTGCCACTACCGCTGGGGCAACCGGTGGACGGAAGACCGCCTGCAAGGGGAGCGGCCGCCCTACTTCAGCGGGCGAAGTTACGCGAGCCATGTCCGCACGGTATGGACCCAGTCCACCGGACTGTCGAAGGTGCGGGGGGCACTCGACCGCATGATCCGCGAAATTCCCCGACGGGAGGGAACATGATGCGCATTCTGGACCGGCTACAGACTCACCCGGTACTCCGCTTCGCCGTCTACGTCGGCTTCGCGGTGATCTTCTTCCACTCCGGGCTGTCCGCCACCACCTGGCTGATGACCCCGGAGCAGTTTCAGGGCGGGATCGCCACCGTCTCGGCGCTCCTCTTCCCCGTACTGCTGCCGGCGTTCTTCTTCGTCAACCGCCGCTTCGGCTGCGGCGCCGGCGGTTGCGGCGGCGGCGCCTGCCGTATCGACACCCGGGACGACGCCCCGCCGAAACATTAAACTGCTCCGATTTGGGAGAACCATCGGGAGCGGATCCATGGAGTATCTACAGACCGTCCTCTTCACCCTGAGCGGCTGGGTGCGTCCTCACATCAGCCCCATCGCCGTCACCCTGGTGGCGACGTTGCTCGTTATCTTCGGCGGCGACATCAACCGCGCCGTACAAGAACTGATACGCAAACTCCACTTCGTACTGCGCGTGGCGGTCTTCATGGCGGTCTGCGCCTTCGGCTACGGCGCCCTGATGAACTTCGTCGCCCCGTTGATCGCCCACGGCCTCCACCTGACCGGTGAGATGTGGATGGGGCTGGCCGTGGTCTTCGCCTTCTTCATCGTCGGCCTGATCGCCGAACGGCGCCGCTACGGGAGCTAGTCGCGGGTCTTGAACTTCGCCGTCTCCCGGTCGACGTTCTCCACCGACTCCAACAGCTGCTCGGCGACCCCGGCCAACCCCACCGCCACCTCCTTGGTGTGGTTGGCCTGGCCGCTCGCCTTGTCGATGCTGTCCGCGATCCGCTCGGCGATATCGTCCTGCTCCCGCGCCACCTCGCCCATCTGCTCGATGTGGCCGCGCATGGTCCCGATGCGCTCCACCGCGCCGGACAGCTCCTGGTCGGTCTCGCGGGAGGTGTCGGAGACCTCCTGCATCATCCCCGTGGTGGTGCTGACCATCGCCTCGGCCTCGGCAATATCGTCGATGAAGCTACCGATGGACTCGTTGATGGCGCGGGTCAGGCTCGCCGTCTCCACCGAGAGGCTGCGCACCTCCTCGGCCACCACGGCGAAGCCGCGGCCGTGCTCGCCGCTGCGGGAGGCCTCGATGGCCGCATTCAGCGACAGCAGGTTGGTCTGCTTGGCGATCTTGTCGATCTGCTCCAGCTGCTTGGCCACCTGCCGCGAGTTCTCGATCACCGTCTGCATCCGCGCCGAGAACTGGTAGACCGACTCCACCACCTCGTCGGTGCACTGCCGGTTGCGCCGGGAGCTTTCGCGGGAGCGCTCGATCGCCTCGACGATGTTGTCCATCCCCCCCTGGACCCGGTCCACCGCCTCGACGACGCGGGTGGAGATCGTTCGCAGGTCGTCGGTGCGCGCGGCGATGCTCCCCAACTCCGTGGCCACTTCCTGGTTGTTGCGGTAGATCGACTGGCTGCGGTCGCCCACTTCCGCCGCCGATGTCTGGAGCTGGCGCACCCGCGCCTTGATGCCGGAGACGATGTCGTGGACCTTCTCCACGAAGCCGTTGAACAGCCGCGAGAGCAGGCCCATCTCGTCGCGTCCGGTGCGATCCAGTTGCCGCGTCAGATCGCCCTCGCCGCCGGTCAGATCGTGCAGATTGTCCACCAGCGAGTAGATCGGGCGGTGGACCTGGAGGCGGAAGGCCACCGCCACCACCAGCAGCGCCAACGCCAGCACGACCGTAAGCAGCCCCACCATGTTGCGCAGATTCTCGTTGCGCTGGGCGATGGCGTGCCGGTTGTTGACGCTGACCATGAGGTAGCCGCCGGTGCCGCCCGGCTCCCAGTTGGTATGGCAGACCACGCAGTCGGGGGTGACCGGCAGGCGGTAGTAGAACTCGGAGTAGCCGTCGCGGATCACGTAGGCGCGGTTGCGCTGATCGAACGCGATGTCGTCGGTGATGGCGATATGGCAATCCGTGCACGGCGCCTTGCCCTGGCGCCCCGCGCTCTCGATGTGGCGCTGGGCCGCCGGGGTCTCGTGGGCGTCCACGGAGTCCCAATCCGGCCGCTGGTAGCGGCCCCGGGTCTCTTCGTAGATCGCCCGGGTGGGGTTGTGCAAGGTGCCGTCGTCCCGGCGTACGAACGGCTTGCCTACCGTCACCTCGCCGGAGCGGTAGTTCTGCATCCCCACCGTGGAGTAGAGAGCGGCCAGCTCCACCTCGTCGATGCCGGCGAAGTTGTCCAGGGCGTACTGGAAGCTCTGCCGCTGGCCCTTGTTGATCGACTCCCGGGTGTCCTCGATGAGGGAGCTGAGCAGGCTGTGGCCGTGCTCCA
>SKYL01000158.1 GCA_007127935.1 Halorhodospira sp.
CGCGGCCCGGAGGGGCAGTCGGTGGCCACCACGGGGGCTCCGGCGGCCAGCGCCTCGATCAGGACATTGGGCAGCCCCTCGTAGCGTGACGACAGGACGTAGAGCGAGGCCCGGCTGAGCCACGGCAGGACATCGGGCGTGGCCCCGGCCAGGTCCACGTCCGCCGCCACGTTCAGGGCGGACGCCTGCTCCTGGAGGGCGCTCCGCAGGGGGCCTTCGCCAAGGAGGATCAAGCGCGCCTCCCGTTGCGCCCGCAGGCGCGCGAAGGCCGCGAGCAGGGTATCGAATCCCTTCTGATCCGTCAGCCGGCCGACCCCCATGACCACCGGTACCGCCGCATCCTTCAGCCACGGGTGGGGCACCTCCGCCGCGGCCCGCCGGTCAAAATCCAGCGGGATCGTGGGGTTGTAGATGGTGACGACCCGCTCCGGGGGCATGGCGAAGTGGTCGAGGAAATCCCGGCGCACCCCTTCGGAGACCGCAATGGCACCGTCGGCGTGGGGGTAGAGCCACCGGGCGAGCCAGCGCTTGGCGGGCCGCCGCAGGGTGACGCTGACCGTGTTGGTGAGCTTGATGTGGATCGGAACCCGGGCGCCGGCCAGACGGCGGGCCAGGATCGCCGCCTTGACCCCGTGATCCTTGGCCGCCAGTAGGGCATCGAGCCGCCGGTCGCGAAGGTGGCCGGCGAGTTTGCGCACCGTGTCCAGTTTGCCGCCGCTGTGGAGATCGGTGATTCGCACGGCCTCCGGCAACCGATCCGGGTAGGGGATTTGGCCGCCCCGCGGGAGGAACAGCTCTACCTCGACGCCCCGGGCCAGGAACTCGCGGCAGAGGGTCACGACCTTTCCCTCGATGCCGCCCCAGGCCTTCATGGGGATCAAGATGCCCAGGCGGCGGGTCATGCCGTGAGCCGTTGCAGCCGTAGGCGGGCGATTTGCAGGGCGATGGGGACGGCGGCCACGAAGCCGAGGAGCGCGACCGTTCCCCGGAACTTGAGCGAAAGGTCGAACAGCGTACTCACGGCGAAGAAGACGAATGCGGCGAGCAGGAACACCGCGCCGTCGCGGGGCAGCAGGCCGTCGGCGCGGGCGCGGTGAACTTCGCGGATCGCAATGGCGACAAAGGCCGCGAGCAGTAAAAACCCTGCAAGACCGAACCCGGCCATCACTTGCAGTGGCAAGTTGTGTACATGGGAATGGCGCGAGCGGGCGGCGGACAGGCGCTCCTCCACGCCGCCGGGCAGAACGCCGAACAGCGGGTTATCAGGAATGCTCGAAGCCCCGACCATATACAGATGGTAGCGGGCTCCCAGAGCCTTCTCCGGGATGTCGGCCAGATCGGTGGCCAGCAAAGTGGCGGGGTCGAGGTTCTTCGACTTCAATCGATCATTGACCAGATCCCATTGACTGGAAACCAAAAAAATCCCGATGAGCACGAGCAGAGCCGGGATCAGGGCGTATCGCATCCGGTGCAGGGGGGTGCCGTCCGCGCCGTAACCGAACAGCTTGAGCAGTAGGAGGGCGGTGAGCGCGGCGGCCGTGGCGGCCCAGTTGCTCACCGACTGGGTCAGGATCAGCCCGCCGAACAGCAGGACCAGCAGCACGGCAACCACGGCCACGGCCAACAACCCCAGAGGGGGGGCAAGGGCCGCCGCGCTCCTGCGGAAACGATCACTGAACGCCACCAGCCCGACGATCACGAACCCGCTGACCATGGAGAAGGAGATGGGTCCCATGCCGAACCCGGGGCGCCCGCTGTCGAGGTGTTCCAGCCCTCGGGCGTCATCGCCGATGAACAGGGTGCGCACGATCTCGATCGCCAAGCCGATGACGATGAGGGCAAAGGCCCGATGGAGATATTTCGTGCCGTTGCCGGCGGAGAAAAAGGGCACCAAAGCGAAGGAGAAGAGCCCGGCCAACTTGAGGAAAGGCCAACCATATTCCACGTTCCAACTGAAGTCGTCCTCGGCGGCGAGGTAGGCGTAACCATAGCGGGCAACAAGGTAGAAAAACGCCGCCAGCAGCAGCCACGCCAGGCTGCTCCGCTTCCAGTCGGACCAGTTGCGGGCCGCCCAAACCACAAGATAGACGAGCAGCAGAAAGAGCGCCGTGTGATGGACATCGATGGCGCCGAAGAAGGTCAAAAAATAGGCGTAGAAGCCGACCAGGGCCAGCCAGACCAGGCCGCGGCGCTCCCCGGCGCCAAAGTCCCGGGTGGATTCCGGGGATGTGTTCGAGTGCACAAAAAGTCCTGCTGATCCGATGTTGCCGGAAAGGGTTACAATGCCGTCCCAGAGTGGCCGCTATCGTACCCTGATCCGGGGTGGCATAAAAACATGGCGTGTTCACGGCCCTGTCGCTTGGGATGATGTTTCTTGGCCGAGGTTCAGTGTGGTTGAACGGGTGGCTCTGTTCAGGCGATAGTTCCCCACGTTTCCAAGGATCGAGGCTCTGCATGGGCTGGTGGCGTGATTTCAAGCAGGCGGTGGGGAGGCGTCGCTCCGTGCACAGGCAGATCCTGCAGTACGGTGCGCTGCTCAAGCCCGGTTACTATCGCCTCGGCTGGAACATGGCCTGCCTTCCCGAAGACATCGAGCGATTTGATGAACTAACCACGACCCACCAGGCGTTCCTGCGACAGAACATCAATAGTCGCGGGCCCCGTCGATGGGCGGAACGGCTCCCACCTCGAGTCGTGTACAACGCCGGCAGTGGGGGTACCGGTACGGCGTCCGTGCTGCTCCATCGCGGGGATTGCAGCCTGCTCC
>SKYL01000292.1 GCA_007127935.1 Halorhodospira sp.
CAAACATTCGCGCCAGCGGAGGCGCCTCCTCGGAGACGGAGTCGAGAAACTCGGAAAAGTGCCCCTGCTCCCAGCCGAAGCACTCATGGGCCAGCGCCGCCGCCTCCAGCGTCACGCTGTCAGGATCGGCCGCCACCCAGATATCGGCCACCACGCTGGCCACCGCCATGTTCTTGAGAAAACGGTGCTCACTCTCGTTGGTGGCGCTGCCCTCCGGATCGTGGCTTCCGGCGGCGGCCATGGCGAGATAGCGGGGCAGACGCCACCGCTGCATCAGCCAAGAGCCCACCTCCCCGTGATCGGTCTCCAGCGTCTTGCGCTCGGAGAGCCGAAGGGTCTCGTGGCAGCGGACCTTCCCGGCAATGGCCCCGTACTCCTTCGGCATCACCGCATCCAGCGCCAGCATGCCGATATCCTGGAGCAATCCGGCCAACAACAACTCTTCCGTGTTCAGCCGCCCTTCCCGCTCGCCGATGGCCCGAGCGGCGGCCCCGGTCATCAGCGCCCGCCGCCAGAAGAGGCGGTAGTCCAAACCACGCCCCTGGGCCCCGCGCAAAGAGCGCACCAGGGTAAAGCTCAAGGCGAGGGTCAGGGTGGCGTCCAAGCCGAGGGCCATGATGGCTTGGCGCAGGTTGTCGACGCGTCGCCGCTGGGCATAGAGGGGAGAGTTGGCGGCCCGCAGGATCTTGGCGGCCAACGCCGGATCCCGGAACAACGCCTCGGCGACCTCGGCCGGCTCGGCGTCCGGGTCCTGGCCCAGTTCCACCACCCGCAGCGCCACCGCCGGTAACGAGGGGAGATTGTGCGCCATATCCAGGCGCGCTTCGAGTTCCGGCGTCATCGGGCGCTCTCCGGGGCGATCGCCATGCTACCCCGACCGGTTGCCGCCCGGTCGTCGATCCTGTCCCGACCGGTTGCCGCGGGTCTCGCCGGGTTCGATGGGGCACTGTTCCTCGTCCATCAGCGCCATGTAGGCGGGGCTGTCCAGATCCTCGTACTGCCCGCTGTTCACCGCCCAGAAAAAGATGGCGACCGCCAAGGCCACCAACAGGAGGCTGATGGGGATCGAGATCAACAGTGCCGTCATGGAGCCGCCTCCCCCCGGGCCGCCGCATCGCCGACGGCCGGAGTTGAATGGTGATGCACGCGCAACGCCGAAACCGGCAAGCCGCGCCCGGCGCCGCGGCGCAGCCGCCCCGCGTTGAGGACGACGATCAGTGAACTGATGGTCATCCCCAGCGCCCCCATCCATGGCGTCAGGAAACCGATGGCGGCCAACGGCAGCGCGGAGAAATTGTACCCGGCGGAGAGCCCTAGATTCTGCTTCATGATGCGTATGGCACGCCGGGCTCCGGCCACCCCATCCACGATGGGCCGCAAACGGTCTCCCAGTATTACCATGTCGGCGCTGGTCTGCGCCAGGGCGGTACCGGCATTCATTGCCGCGGAGATGTCGGCGCCGGCCAACACCGGGGCATCGTTGACGCCGTCCCCCACCATGGCGACCCGGCGGCCCTCCGATTGCAACACCTGGATCCGCGCCAGTTTGTCTTCGGGGCTCATCCGCCCGCCCCATCGCTCGATGCCCAACCGCTCCGCCACCTCGCGCACGACGCCGGGATCGTCGCCGCTGGCGATCTCCACCTCAAGCCCGAGTTCGCGCAGCGTGCGGATGGTCTCCGGCGCGTCGTCCCGCATCCGGTCCACCAGTTGAAAGAGAGCCAGCACCCCCTCTTCGTCGGCCAGCGCCACCCAACTGCCTTCCGCGGTGGCCGGGCTCTCCCCCCCGTAGAGACGGGCGACGAACGCCGGGCTGCCGATCCGGTAGCGCCGCCCTTCCACGTGCCCCTCCACGCCGGCCCCCCGCTCCAGGGTCACGGCATCCGCCTCCGGGACGCCTCCCCGGAAGGCGCCGGTAAACGCACGGGCAATGGGGTGCTCCGAATAGCGTTCCAGGGCGGCGGCCAGTGCCAGGCAACGCTCTTCATCGAGATCGCTTTGGCACGCCACCTCGCCGAGGGCGATCTCCCCCCGGGTGAGGGTGCCGGTCTTGTCGAAGACCACATAGTCGGCCTTGGCCAACCCTTCCAGGGCGTCACGCCGCGAGACCAAAAGGCCGTGGAGGGCGAGGCGGCTGGTGCCGCCGGCCAAGGCCATCGGGGTCGCCATGGCCAACGCGCACGGGCACGTGGCGATGAGGACCGCCAACAGGATCAGGAAGGCCTGTGAGGGATCGTGCTGCATCCAGTAGGCGTAGACGGCGGCCGCCAGGATCAACACCACGGTCACGAAACGCCGGGCCACCCAGTCGGCCAACCGGGCCAAGCGGGGGCGATCGGCCTGGGCCCGCTCCAGCAAGCGGACGATCCCCGAGAGGACCGTGTCGGTACCCACCGCGTCCACCCGCACCCGGAGGCTCCCGGACACGTTGATGCTGCCGCCGACGACCGTGTCGCCCACCTCCCGCCGACACGGCATCGCCTCGCCGGTGAGCATCGCCTCGTCGACGCTGCCCTCGCCCCACACCACCGTGCCGTCGGCGGGGACGGCTTCACCAGGGCGGATCAACACTTCGTCCCCGACCATCAACTCACGCACCGCCACCACCTCTTCCCCGGCCGGGGTGATGCGGGTGGCCGTGGAGGGGGCGAGGCTCGCCAAGGCGTCGGTGGTGTCACTGGCGTGGTGGCGCGCCACCATCTCGGCGTAGCGGGCGATCAGCAACAGGAAGACGAACATGGTGACGGAATCGAAGTA
>SKYL01000259.1 GCA_007127935.1 Halorhodospira sp.
CGGGGGCGGGTTATCAACATTGGTTCCGTGGTGGGGGCCAGCGGCAACGCCGGTCAAGCCAACTACGCCGCGGCCAAGGCCGGGATCATCGGGTTTACCAAGTCGTTGGCCCGGGAGATCGGCAGCCGGGGGATCACGGTGAACACTGTGGCGCCCGGGTTCGTGGAGACGGATATGACGGCAGCCATGTCCGAGGAGCAACGGCGGGCGCTGACCGCCAACATCCCATTGGAACGGTTGGGGGAACCCGCCGATATCGCCGCCGCGGTCGCCTTCCTGGCGTCGCCGGGGGCGGGCTATATCACGGGGGAGACCCTTCATGTGAACGGGGGAATGCATATGGCCTGATTCATAGGCCCTTTTTAATCATTCTCTTATGATCACCTTTTCACCCGTGCACCGGTTGTGGCACACGGCGGAATGTTCCCCTACAATACGCGCCGCAGCCGGACGACTGCGCGAATAAAAAGCCCGGAGGACCGAACAGATGAGCAGTATCGAAGAACGCGTCAAGAAGATCGTCGTCGAGCAGTTGGGGGTCAAGGAAGAGGAGGTCACCGGCGAAGCCTCTTTCGTGGACGATCTCGGTGCCGATTCGCTGGATACGGTAGAGCTGGTGATGGCGCTCGAAGAAGAATTCGAGTGTGAGATTCCGGACGAGGAAGCCGAGAAGATCACGACCGTGCAACAAGCCATCGACTACATCAACAAGCACCTGGAGGGGTAACCCCCCTGGTGCCGTAACAGTCGGAAGGCGCAGCAGGGCCGGTACCTACCGGCCCTGGTTCTTTGTGCGTCCGGAGTCTACGTATGGAAAAGACAAGGGTGGTGGTGACCGGCCTGGGTGTCGTCTCCCCAGTGGGGAACCGCGTGGACCAGGCATGGGAGGCCGTTCTGGCGGGACGCAGCGGCGTCTCCCGCATCGATGAGTTCGATACGTCCGCGTACTCGGTACAGATCGGCGGTGTCGTCAGAGACTTCGATATCACCGAGCACCTTTCCGCCAAAGAAGCGCGGAAGATGGACCCCTTCATCCATTACGCCATCGGCGCCAGCGCCCAGGCGTTGGCCGAGGCCGGCCTCGACCTCGACGGGGTCGATCGGGACCGGGTCGGTGTCTCGGTGGGCGCCGGTATCGGCGGCATCCTGAGTATCGAGACCTCCAACGCCGCGCTGCTGAGCGGTGGACCACGCAAGGTCTCACCCTTCCTGGTGCCCAGCAGTGTGATCAACATGGCCGCCGGCAATATCTCCATCCTCTACGGCCTGCGGGGCCCCAACGTGGCCCTGGTCACCGCCTGCACCACCGGCGCCCACAACATCGGGATGGCCGCCCGGATGATCGCCGCCGGGGACGCCGACGTCATGGTGGCCGGCGGCACCGAGAAGTGCATCACGCCGCTGGGGCTGGCCGGCTTCTGCGCGGCCCGCGCCCTCTCCACCCGCAACGATGACCCGCAACGAGCGAGCCGCCCGTGGGACCAAGACCGGGACGGCTTCGTCCTCAGTGAAGGGGCGGGTATCCTGGTGTTGGAGTCATATGAGCACGCCCGCCGCCGCGGCGCCGAGATCTACGCCGAACTGGCCGGCTACGGGATGAGCGCCGACGCCTACCACATCACCCAGCCGGCGGAGGATGGCGACGGCGCCCGGCGCTGCATGGCGCGCGCTTTGGAGGATGCTGGAATGAACCCCGCCGACATCGACTACATCAACGCCCACGGGACCTCCACCCGGGTGGGGGACGTGGCCGAGGCGGAGGCGGTACGCAGGCTCTTTGGTGAGCACGCCGGCCGCGTCGCCATGAGCTCCACCAAGTCGATGACCGGACACCTGTTGGGCGCCGCCGGCGGCTTGGAGGCGATCTTCTCGGTGTTGGCCATTCGCGACGGTGTGGCACCGCCCACCATCAACCTGGACCGCCCCGAGCCGTCCTGTGCCGATCTCAACCTGGTGGCGGGAGAAGCCCAGGAGAGACCGATCCGCGCCGTGTTGTCGAACTCCTTCGGCTTCGGTGGGACCAACGGCTCTCTGATCTTCCGGCAGATGGACTGATCCCGGTGATCGGTGAGCACTTGGTCAATGGCCGCCCCGGCACCGTCGTCAGCCCCGACGATCGGGGGCTGACCTTCGGCGACGGGCTGTTCGAGACGATTGCGGTGCTCGACGGCGAGCCTCGTCTCTGGGATCTGCACATGGATCGTCTGGAAGCCGGCGCCCGCCGGCTCGGGTTGCCGCCGCCTCCCCTGACCACGATCCGCGAAGAGACCCGCTACCTGATCCGCGATACGCGGAACGCGGTCCTGAAGTTGCTCTACACCCGGGGACCGGGCGAGGGGCGGGGCTATCGCCCCCCGGGGCGTCCGTTGCCCACCCGCATCCTCACGCTCCACGAGCCGCCCGCCCACCCGCCGGAGTATTGGGAGGGCGCCGATGTAAGGATCTGTGAAACCCGGCTCTCCCTGCAGCCCCGGTTGGCGGGCCTGAAGCATCTCAACCGCCTGGAACAGGTCTTGGCTCGATCGGAGTGGCGGGATTTCCGCATTGCCGAAGGGCTGATGTTGGATAACAATGGGTTCCTGGTGGAGGGCACCGCCACCAACGTCTTTGCCGTCCGTGGCGGGATGTTGCTGACGCCCCCGCTGGACGAGGCGGGCGTGGACGGCATCGCCCGGCGGCTGGTCCTGCAACGCGCCCGAGAGTGGGGGGTGCCCGCGGAGATCCGCAAGATCTACCCGGAAGAGATCCCCGACA
>SKYL01000156.1 GCA_007127935.1 Halorhodospira sp.
CCGTCACCGGACGGGGCCGGCCGGCCCGATTCGACGGCCACGGGGCGTGCTTCCTGGAGATCGGCGGCGCCGTCGCGGGCCTCGGCCGCGGCAACTTCTACGCCGAGCCCGCCCCGGCGGTGAAGCTCCACATGCCCGGCCCGCATTGGCACTTCGCGCGAGTGCTGCTGGAGTGGCAGTGGTTGCGTATGTGGTCGTGAAACGAGACCGGGCGGCGGCCTCACTCTTCTTCCAGCACCCCGGTGAGCCAGTACCGGACCCGCCGCGGATGGGCCTCGAGGTAGTCGGCCACCACCGCCTCCACCGGGCGTTCCTGGCTCTCCAGCAGTAGTTCCGCCAAATCTTCCTGCGTCAAATGGAGCCGGGCGAGGAAGTCCGTGACCTCGGGCGGGAAGTCGTCCTCGAAGCCCTGCCGGACCAGGACGTGGATGCGCTCGCGGCCGCCAAGGACCCCTTGGGGGTCGTCCAGGAAGCGGAGATCGTAGCGGGCGAACTTCCAGTGCGGCTCCCACCCGGTAACCACGACCCACTCCCCCCGGCGCACCGCCCGGTCCAGTACCGCGGTCATGGCCGCGCCGCTGGCGGCCACCAACTCCAAGCGATCGAGTTCGTAAGCCCGCATCGCCTGTTCCGACGCCTGCATCAACCCCGATCCCGGATCGATACCTTGAATCTGCGAGCCGATATTCCGGCCGATCTCGGGCCGCCGCAGATCCTCGATGCTGGAGAGTTCCTCCGGCGGAATGAAATCGGGCACCACCCACCCCAACCGCCCGGAATAGATGGGACCCAGATTGACCACCCGGTCGCGGACCCGCCCCCAGTACTCGGCGTGGGTCATCGGCAACCACGCCATCAGCATGGCGTCCAGGTCGCCGGCGGCCACCGCCTGGTACTGGACCCCGATGTCGGCCATGACCAGTTCCACGTCGAGGCCCAGTTCCCGCTCCAGCAACTGCGCCGCGATCTGGGTGGCCACCTCGGCATCGGCCCACGCGGTCCAGCCGATGCGGATCACCTCCTCCGCCGCCGCCGGCAGCCGGATCGCCTCCTCGTCCATCACATCCGGCGCGGCACGCTCCCGCTCCTCCGCCGGACCGGGACCGTAGACATAGATGTAGGCCACCAGCGCCACCCCGGCCGCCAGTCCCAAGGCGAGACCCAAGACCAGGCCGACCCGCCGCAACAGGAGCCCGGCGACCGGGCCGCTCGGGGTTCCACCGCTCATCGCCTTCCCTCCGTACGCTGGGCGGCGCCGTTGTCGGCGGCGCCCCGGGACGGCAGGAAGGGCGCCCGCAGACGCGCCCACAGGCTCTCTTGCCTCCGGCCCTCACCAAAGCTCTGGGTGATGCGGTCGAGGATGATCGCCAGGACCACGACCCCGATCCCGCCCTCGAAACCGAGCCCTACATCGAGCCGCTGAATCCCCCGCAGGACCACGTCACCGAGCCCGCCGGACCCGATCATGGAGGCGATGACCACCATGGAGAGCGCCAACATGATGGTCTGGTTCACCCCGGCCATGATCGACGGCATCGCGGCCGGGATCTGCACCTTGTAGAGGAGTTGCCGGGGCGTGCAGCCGAAGGCCAGACCCGCCTCGATCATCTCCCGCGAGACCTGCCGGATGCCCAGATTGGTCAGCCGCACCGCCGGCGGCATGGCGAAGATCATCGTGGCGATGGCGCCGGGCACCTTGCC
Source organism: Halorhodospira sp. (assembly GCA_007127935.1). GTDB lineage: Bacteria > Pseudomonadota > Gammaproteobacteria > Nitrococcales > Halorhodospiraceae > SKYL01. Next base: position 1,702 of record SKYL01000156.1, read on the forward strand.
GGTGCTAAAGAACATCACCGCCGGGATCAGGTAGACGAAGGCCGGCATGGTCTGCATGAAATCGAGGATCGGCCGCACCACGTTCCAGACCGGATCGCTGCGCGCCGCCCACATGCCCACCGGGATCCCGATGGCCAACGCAACCAGGGTGGCGCTCAACACCAGCGCCAACGTGACCATGGTGGCGTACCACAGGTCGAGCCCCACCAGAAGCGCCAGCGCGGCGAGCACGAACCAGCTGAAACGCCACCCCACCCGCCACAGGCCGAGCCCGGCCAGGAGCAGCGCCATGACCCAGGCCGGCGGAAAGAGCAGGGCCGCCTCGATCCACGCCACCAGGCCGCCGACCCCCCACAGGATGCCGTCGAACAGCCATCCGGCGTGGGCCAGGAGCCAGTCGACCCCCCGCTCGATCCAGTCGCCCACGGGAATCCGGCCGGGGATACCCGCCAAGCCCAGGCGCGGAATCGACCCCGCCGGCCCCGGCGCCAGCCCTGAGAACGCCGCCCCGATCATCCGCCTTTCTCCAACGCGTTGAGGAGGCTGGTCCGGGAGACCGCCCCCCGGAAGCGGCCGTTCCGGCCGACCACCGGCACCGGATAGGGCGTGCGGGCGATCCGCCCGAGGACCTCGCCGAGGGGGGTGCCGGCGCGCACCCGCACCGGCTCCGGCAGCACGGCGTCCGCCGCCCCGGCGCCATCCGCCGCCCGCAACGACTCCGTCGAAACGACCCCGCGCAGCCGCGCCCCCCCGTCCAACAGATAGGCGTAACTCCGGCCCTCGGACTCGAGCCGCCGTAGCAGGTCCGCCGCCGCCCCGGCCTCGTCCGCCTCCAACGCCAGAATCTCCGGATCAGTGGCGTGCTCCGCCGCGTAGACCTGGGAGACATCCACATCCTTGAAGAAGTCCCGGATGTAGTCGGCCGCGGGGTTGTCCAGGATCTCCTTGGGCGTGCCGATCTGCGTCACCGCGCCCCCCTCCATCATGGCGATCCGGTCACCGATGCGCATGGCCTCGTCGAGATCGTGGGAGATAAAGACGATGGTCCGCGCG
>SKYL01000078.1 GCA_007127935.1 Halorhodospira sp.
AACAGCTCCGCCGGCCGCGGGAGTCCGGCGCGGTGAGCGGAGCGGGTTTGGGGCTGCTGGATATGGCGCGCAAGTCGACCGAGCCGCTGCGCGCCACGCTCTCGCCCCTACAGGGAGGCCGCCGGTTCTTCAGCCTGCGCGCCGTGATCTGATCCCCCCATCTGGTAGACTCAAAACCGTCATGATTGAATTGGATATCCAGGGAACCTCATCGACTCCGATCGTTACCACCGAGTGGGAGGCCGGCGTGCTGCGCATGTCCGGCGACTCCTACCCCGAGAACTCCTTCGAGTTCTTCGGCGACATCATCGGGTGGGTGGAACGCTACCTCAAGGAGAGCGACCGCCCGTTGCGGCTGGAATTGCGCTTGGCGTACATGAACACCAGCTCGGTGCGGGCCATGCTCGACATCTTCGACCTGCTGGAAGAGGCCCACGGCGGCGGCCGGGAGGTCCGGGTCGACTGGTACTACGATCCGCGCAACGAGCGGGTCGCCTCCCTGGCGGACGAGTTCCGCGAGGACTGTACCTTCCCCTTTCTGATCACCCCCGATCCCGTGGCCTCATGAGTGGCGCTACTGTGGAACAGCTCTCCGAGACCGAGTTGATTCGGTGGGTGGAAGGCCTGCTGGATGATCCGGCGCACCGGGAGAACCCGTTACTGGAACCGCTGGGCCGGCTGTGCGAATTGAGCCGCGCCCAGCAGACGCGGATGGAGCGTTTGATCAGTATCTCCGACGGCTTTCACCGGATCTCCCGCGATGACCACGAGAGCCTGGCCGAGCGGTACGACCGCCACCTGCGCCGGATGGAGAAGATGGCGCGGATCTCCGACCGTTATCAGAACAGCCTGCGGGAACTGAGCGTGGCGTTGAAGGAGGCGGCGCTCAAGGACCCGCTGACCGGTCTCGGCAACCGCCGTTATCTCATCGAACGCATGCAAGAGGAGGCGGAGCGCGCTTCACGACAAGAGAAGCCGTTCTCCCTCGGTATCCTTGACGTGGACCGGTTCAAATCCGTCAACGACCGTTTCGGCCACGAGGGCGGTGACCGGTTGTTGTGCGACATCGCGGCGGCGATCCGCGGCAGCCTGCGGCAATACGACCTGTGCGGCCGGTGGGGCGGGGAGGAGTTCCTGATCATCTTCCCGGAGACGGCGGCGGGGGACGCCGTGGGCATGGCCGAGCGGATTCGCACCGCGATCCGTGCCATGAGTCCCGCCGTGCCGCTGCCCGGCGACAGCGCGGAAGGGCTGCGCATCACCGCCAGTCTGGGGGTGAGCACGCACCGGCCGGGGGAGTGCTACGATGAGACCCTCAACCGCGCCGACGCCGCATTGTTCCGTGCCAAGTCCGAAGGCAGGGACCAAGTGCGGCAGGGTTGAGCCTGCCGCCACGGTGCGGCGAACCCCCTGAAACCGGCCCCCGAATCACCCCTCCGGCATTCGTGAGGAGTGGTGCTCGACGATCAGCCAGTCGTCGCCGTCACGGCGGTAGACAAAGGTGTAGCGCGCCGGGACGTCGATGCGTTGGCCGTTCTCCCCGTCCAGCGTAAAGGTGTAGATCCCGGAATTGATGGCGATCTCGCCGTGGCAGCGGACGTGGCTCTGGTTGAGCCGCCCCACCGGGTGGAGCGTCAGAAAGTGGCGGAAGTAGTCCCGGATGCCGTTCGGGTCGGAACGCACCTGGTTGGACACGGTGGGTAACAGCACCGCCTCCGGGGCGTAGCACGCCGCCACCTGTTCCACGTCGCCGGTCTGCAGGGCCGCGTTCCAGCGGTCGAAAAGGCCCATGATCTGGTTGCGTTGCTCCATCGATTCGCTCTCTTGATAAGCTTGGCTGTTTCGCCCCCGGGTGGGATTCTACCCGTCCTGCTGTTTTTTTCCGCCGTTGCCCCCGGACAGCTGATTGACCAGACCGCTGAGCTGATTCAGTTCGTCCAACAGCGTCCGGATCTGCCGGTCGGCGTTTTCGGCTCCGGTTCGCACATCGCCGGCCAGTCCGTCGATGTTGGCGATGTTCCCGCTGATCTCGTTGGCGGTGGCGCTTTGCTCCTCCGTCGCACTGGCGATCTGGGCGTTCATGTCGCGCACCGTGTCCACCGCGTTGTTGATCTCCTCCAGCGCGGCGCGGGAGTCGTCGGAGCGCCCCAGCGCCGATTCGGCGTGCTCCCGGCTCCCCTCCATGACGGTCACCGCGTCGTTGGCGCTCTCCTGCAGGGCCTGGATGATCCCCTGGATCTCCTGGGCGGAGTGGGCGGTGCGATCGGCCAACGCCCGAACCTCCTCGGCCACTACGGCGAAGCCGCGCCCCGTCTCGCCCGCCCGGGCCGCCTCCACCGCCGCGTTCAGCGCCAGCAGATTGGTCTGCCCGGTGATCTTCTGGATCAGCGCCATGGCCGCGCCGATGCGGTTGCTTTCCTCGGAGAGGCGGCGGATCACCTGGGCCGCCTGCTCCACACCCTCGGCCAGGGTGCCCACCGCCTGCCGGCTCTCGGCCACGGTGGAGAGGCCCCGCTGCGTGTGTTCCCGGGCGGTGCCGGTGGCCTCGGCGGCGGCGTTGGCGTTCTCGGCGATCTCCTGGACCGCCACCGAGATCTCCTCCATGGCGGTGGCCACGGCGCTGGTCTCATCCTTCTGCTGCTCGGCTTGGTGGTGCGCTTCGGCCACGCTCTCCGAGACCTGGGCGCAGCGGGAGGCGATCTCTCCCACCGACCAGACCAGCCGCTTGGTCACCGCCCGCA
>SKYL01000113.1 GCA_007127935.1 Halorhodospira sp.
AGTCATGACTCGTTTCTGTACGGGTACTGCTCGGTCGCACCGTGAACACTGGAACCGATGATTTGCGAATCACCGCATCAGTCACATTTCCGACGACGAGTCGTTCGAAGCCCCCGCGACCGTGAGTCCCCATCGCGATCATATCGATACCGTTCCTATCGGCATAGTCGACAATCTCTCGTGCCGGGGAACCTGCTGCTGTCGCCGTAAGAGCCTCGAGATTGCGTTCCCGTGCGTTGGTGGCGAGGGTCTTCAAATGCTCCTCTGTTTTCTCGTGGAGAGAATATGAGGAGTTGCCATCGTCTTCTGTGACGGCTGAAAGTGAGTCTACAAGGGCGTCATCGAGCACGGAGAGAAGATGAACGGTTGCTTCGAGTTGGTTTGCGAGCACGAAGGCCTGTTGGATAGCTTCTAGAGCGGGATCACTCCCATCTGTTGGGAGAAGGATCGAATCGATTTCAGACGTACTGACGCCCGCCTTGGCTACATCTGGGGTGAGTGTCACGACAGGAACGGACGACGTCCGAACGATCTTATCGGCGACGCTGCCGACGATTGCACGCGTGACACCTCCACGTCCGGACGTCCCGATAACGATTGCGTCTATCGCGTTATCGTCGGCATAGTCGACGATCTCCTTGGCGGGGATGCCCTCGCGGATCGCAGCTGTCACGTCGAGTCCACGTTCAGCGGCTTCATCACGAAGGGACGTAGCTCGTGTGCTCGCCGTTTCTCGGAGTCGCTCGCGGATCGATGGCGAATCGCCCGAGTACCCGACGCCTGTTGCGATCGAACTGTCTGCAACTGAGGTGACGTGTACTGCCGCGTCGAGTTGGTCGGCGAGAGCGAACGCCTGCTGTGCAGCGGCTTCGGCTGGGTCGCTTCCGTCAGTTGGGATCAGCAGTGTATCGAGTGTCATCGGTAATATGGTGATTAGTCGTCGTCAGTACCGGATTGAGTTGGTTCTTCGTCTGCTGGCCTCGTACTCTCGAGTTGACCGGTTTCGTAACCAGCCCAGTCGAACTTCTGCTGGAAATAGATCGCGACATTGACCAGCGCGAGCAACACAGGGACCTCGATCAGCGGGCCGACGACGGTCGCGAAAGCGACGCCGGAGCCGACGCCGAAGACGGCGACTGCGACGGCGATCGCGAGTTCGAAGTTATTCGAGGCGGCGGTGAAGCCAATGGCCGTCGTCGTCGAGTAATCCGCGCCGATCCCACGTCCCATCGTGAAGCTCACGAGGAACATCACGACGAAGTAGATAGTCAGCGGTACGGCGATCCACAGCACGTCGGTCGGCTGTGCGAGGATGTTGTCGCCCTGCGTGGCGAACATGATGATCACCGTGAACAGCAGCGCAATCAGGGTAACGGGGCTGATCTTCGGCACGAACTCCTCTTCATACCACTCTTCGCCTCTGGTGCGTACACCACCGAAACGGGTGAGAACGCCACCAGCGAAAGGAATGCCGAGGAAGATTGCAATTGCCCAGAATACCTGTTCAACCGTGATGTCGAACTGACCGATGCCGGCAACCAGCGCATCCATCCCCAGTAGCTGTGGAAGATACAGCGCGAAGAAGGCGATGTACACACCGTAGGTGACGATCTGGAAGATGCTGTTGAACGCGACCAGCCCCGCTGCGTATTCGCTGGATCCGTCCGCAAGGTCGTTCCAGACGAGCACCATCGCGATACAGCGAGCCATCCCGATGAAGATCAACCCGAGGAAGTACTCAGGGTGGGCCGGGAACGGCGGCACGAGGCCGCTGAAGAAGACGACCGCGAGGATGAACATCAGCGTCGGGCCGATCAGCCAGTTTTGGATGAGGCTCAGGCTGAGTATCCGCCATGCACTGAATACCCGTGGGAGCTGGCGGTAGTTGACCTTCGCCAGCGGCGGGTACATCATCGCAATCAGGCCAATCTCAATGAGATAGTAGTCTTGAATCGGATCAACCACCGACGGTGCAATGTACCCGAGTCCAACACCGATGGCCATTGCGGCAAAGATCCAGACGGTGAGGTACTTATCGAGAAAGCCCATCGACCGTGGGTCGCCGCAGTCGGGACAGCCACAATCTGGGCCGTGTTCGTGGTCAAGATCACTCATCGTTGCTCATCTCTCGCTCAACGGTTTCGAACACCGACTCCGCGAGCGGAGTCGCGTCGTAAAATCGCCAGTTACCGTCCTTTCGACGGGTCGCCAGTCCCGCATCGACAAGGTCTGAAAGCGCGTGACTGACGGCACTTTCGCTCACATCGACAGCTGTCTCAAGTTCACAAACACAGAGTTCCTCATCTGTAACGGCAAGCATTCTCGCGAGCCGGTATCGAGTTTGGTTTCCGAGGACAACGAAGACGGGACGTGCTGGATCGTCCTCGAAGGTAGCTTCAGTTACCGATCGCAATTCGGAAAGTCGCTGTTCTACGTCTACGTCACAGCAATCGTCGAGTTGCTCCGCCAAGAGCCGGCGAAGACGAGTCCGTGTTTCAGCCATATGCTGCTACTTGATGTGTGATTCATATAGCTTATTCGATCTGAACGGGAGTTCAGATAGAACCATTCCCACCACGTCAGTGATCGATAGTCCATGTTATACAGGGTGATAGACAGATCATCTCGCTACCGCACTTCAGCGTCCGATAATGCAGTCTCACCAGAGTCCATATGTCGAACTCGTGCTACGTTCGCGCCTCGTATTCAGCAGTCGACT
>SKYL01000086.1 GCA_007127935.1 Halorhodospira sp.
AACCCGCTCTGGAGCAGTCGCTGGATCGACCGGTAGGCCGTCGAGCGCTCGCGGTCGACGCGTTCGGCGACTTCGTCGATCGTAAGCGGCTCGTCGCTCTCGACCATTGCCCGAAAACACTCCTTATCGAGTTGTTTGAGTCCGTGAATACACTCCAGCAGCCCTTCACACTCCATGTCCTGCTGGAGTTGTTCTGCCATCGAATTAGCCATAACTAGTTCGGGATACGAGACGGGACCGTAAAAGGATTGTGTGAATATTGTACAATCTCAATGAGCAGTCGAGACGACAACGCAGACGGGCGTGACCGACTCCGTCAGGCACGCTCGAGGCCCGCCTCTCGGGGCTCGAGCGGGGTTCGGAGACCGCTAATCGCTCGTCTGTTAGTGCGGTCCGAGAGCCGGTGATCAGGTGTCAGCGTACAGGTACAGTGCACAGACGGCGAGGACAGCCTCGGCCGCTTTCGTGATGACTGCCAGTGGGTTCACGTTGCCCTCCATGTAGAACGCCTCGACGCCCCAGCCCTGGACCGGAAAGAGTGCGAGGATCGTGATGATCGAGTAGGCGGCAGCGACGAGAAACAGCGGTCGGCGCCAGTAACGAGTCAGGTAGATCGCTGCCCCGCCGAGGAATCCGAGGCCGTTGAGGATAAAAAGAATTGCCAGTGTCTGGCTGAACTGGATAGCGTTCGTCGACGCCACCAGGTGCAACACGCCGGTGATGACCGCCATGAGGATGGCGATGTACCCGACTGGGTTGGATGGACGATCGAAAAGCGGTTCTGTACGAGTCGTGGAATTTGCGCCCATATCTATGACGTCACGCAGATTGCCACAAGAGCGATCTGGTACTATTCTCGAACGGGCCGGGCAAAAACTGACGGTCGATCGAGTGTCTCCTACCAGCGTGGACCGATGAATGACCGTCAGTCGTGTGGGTGAAAGCGCTTGACGGCCCGGTCGACGGCGTTCGTCTGGCCGAGGAAGGTGACCCGGTCGCCGTCCCGGAGCCGGTGGTCACCGGTCGGCACCTCCGTCGTTCCGTCCCGGTGGGTGAGCAGACCGACGATGCAGCCGTCGGGGATCTCGGCGTTCACGTCGGCGATACGCTTGCCCACCAGATCCGACGCCGTCACTTCGATCTCCTGGACGTCGCCGGTCCGGCCGAGTTCGTTCATCCACGCCGACAGCGACGGCCGCTCGAGGACGTTCTCGAGCGACCAGGCGGTGGCCATCGAGAGGTCGATCGCGCGGACGCCGAGGGCTTCGAACGCCTCGACGTTCTCGGGCTGGTTGACCCGTGAGGCCACCTTCTCGACGTCGAAGGAGGTCTGTGCGAGCTGACAGACCAGCAGGTTGACGTCGTCGTCCGGCGTCGTCGCGATCACCGTCTTCGCCTCGCTGATACCAGCGCGTTCGAGGACGTCGGCGTCGGTGCCGTCGCCCTCGATCGCCCGGAGGCCCCGTTTGCGGGCAGTTTCGACCGCATCGGGTGCCTCGTCGACGAGTAGTACGTTCTCTCCGTCCTGTTCGAGCCGTTCTGCGAGCGACAGGCCGACCCGCCCCCCGCCAACGATTATCGTGCGCATTGGTGAAACCTCGAGTGCGTTCGCGATCTGTCGTGCGAGGCCGGCCTGGAGGACGACCGTCGCGAAGATGATCAGAAAAACGGTCCCGGCGAGCAACTGGGCTTCCTGTGGCCGGCCGAGCGCCTGGAGTTCGACCGCGAACAGCGTCGCAACGCTCGCTGGGATGATCCCTCGCGGACCGACCGCCGAGAGGAAGAGCCGCTCGTTGGTGGTGAACCGTTCGTTCGTCGTCGCGAGGTAGATCACGGCGGGCCGGATCACCATCGTGATCGCGACGACGAGGGCGATCCCGGCCACGCCGAGTCTGAAGATGTCTCCGAAGTCGATCAGCGCCGCGAGCGCGACGAAAACGAACGAGAGGACGACCACCGAGAGGTCGTCGAGGAAGTCGACGACCGCCTCACGATGGGGCAACTCGACGTTGCCGAGTGCGAACCCGGCCATCGCAGCCGCGGCGATGCCCGTCTCACTGGCGACGAACTCGGCACCGCCGTAGGCGACGACGATTCCCGCGAGGACGATCAACCGCGCGTGCAGTGGTGCCGCACACGGCATCTCGTTCCCGCGACTGAGCGCCAGCCAGACGGTCGCCGCGACGAGTGCGCCGATGCCGAGTCCGACGGCTAACCGGATGGCGAAGTCGCCAGCAAGGGACCCGAGTCCACCGTCGCCGGCGACGAACACCTCGAAAACGACGACCACGAGGATCGCCGCCGTGACGTCGTTGATCACCCCCTCGCCCTCGAGGACGGCAGCCACGTGGTCGCGGACGGTGACGACCTGCAGGATGGGGCCGATCACCGTCGGTCCGGTGGCGATCAACAGGGCACCGACCAGCAACCCAACCTCGAGACTGGTCTCGAGGAAGAAGACGACCGCAACGGCCGTCGCGAGCCAGGTGATCAACGCACCGATGGTCGTGAGGCGCAACAGTGCCGTCGGACTCTCGCGCAGTTTGCGAAGCCGGAGGTGGTAGCCGCCTTCGAAGAGGATGATCGCGACGCTGACGCCGACCATCGCCGAGAGGCCGTCGCCGAAGGTCGCTTCGGAGACGAGCCCGGCTCCTTCGGGACCGATGGCGATCCCGGCGAAGATCAGAAAGAGGACACTCGGGATCCGGAGTCG
>SKYL01000322.1 GCA_007127935.1 Halorhodospira sp.
CGCCGAGCGTACATGGACGTATTTACAGCGTCCCCCGCGGAGTGCCCCCCACCCCCCGGCCCCCGGTCGTCCTCCTCGACAACCACTTCACGGCCTCCGGAAGACATGCACACCCTTGAGCAGATTCAGCGCCGCAAAGAGCGCATAGTCCTCCCGCGCCAAGGCGGCCGCCGCGGAGACTTCGGGGCGTTCATCCACCGCCTCCCGCTCCAGGTGGCGCTCCAGGTCGGCCTCCACCGGCCGGCGCTCATCCTCCACCTCGGCCAGCCGAAGCAGTTCCAGTTCGATATCCGGCACGATGCCCTCAGCCTGGATCGAGCGGCCCGCCGGGGTGTAGTAGCGGGCGGTGGTCAGCTTCATCGCCGAACCGTCCTGCAATTGCACCACGTTCTGCACCGACCCCTTGCCGAAGGTGGCCTGGCCCATGAGCACCGCCCGGTCGTGGTCCTGGAGCGCACCGGCGACAATCTCCGAACCGGAGGCGGAGCCGCGATTGATCAGCACCACCATCGGAGCTCCGTGGGCCAGATCGATGGGTGACGCCTCGAACTCCAGGCGGGCGCTCTCCAGACGGCCCTCGGTGTAGACGATCTTGCCGCCCGCCAGGAACGCGTCGGCAACGCCCACGGCGGTATTGAGCACCCCACCCGGGTTGTTTCGCAGATCGAGGATCAGGCCGTTCAATGCACCGTCGGCCTCCTTCTGTAACTCATCCAGCGCCTTGCGCAGATCGCTCGCCGTCCGCTCTTGGAATTGGCTTATGCGGATATAGCCGTATCCCGGCTCCAAGGTGCGGTGCCGGATACTGCGCACCTGGATCACTGCCCGCTCCAAAGTGAAGGTCAATGGTCGATCCGCGCCCTCCCGCGCCACAGTCAACTCGATGGTGGTACCCGGCTCGCCCCGCAGCTTCTTCACCGCTTCGCCCAGGGACAACCCCTTAACCGGGCGGCCATCGAGGCGCGTGATCAAATCACCGGCTTGAATGCCGGCTCGGCTGGCGGGCGTGTCGTCGATGGGGGCGATCACTTTGATGAAGCCGTCTTCCATGCCGACTTCCAGGCCAAGACCTCCAAACTCCCCCCGCGTCCCGGCTTGAAGCTCGGCAAAGGCCTCCGGGTCGAGGTAGTCGGAGTGCGGGTCGAGCTCCGTCAGCATGCCGCGCACCGCCGCGTGGAAGAGTTCGGCGTCATCGACCTCTTCCACGTAGTCGCGTTTGATGCGCGCGTAGACTTCCGCGAGAAGCTGTAACTGCTGCAACGGCAATTCCGCCCCTTCACCCTGCTTTTCGGGTGTGGCGGCGGTGAGGGCCTGCGGCAGCATCAAGACCACCGCCAGGCCGACCGTGAACAACCATCGATTCAGGTTCATGATCCCTCCGGATCGGGACCCGGCCGCGCTATCGCAGCCAAGCCATGGGGTTCTGGGGCCGTTCGCCCTCCCGGATCTCAAAGTAGAGGCCGGGCGCGGAACGGGCACCGCTGCTGCCGACGGTGGCAACCACCTCGCCGGCGTCCACCCAGTCGCCGACTTCGACGTAAAGCGCATCGTTATGGCCGTAAAGGGTGAGGTAACCGTCTCCATGGTCAATGATGACCAGCAGCCCCAAACCACGCAACCAATCACTGAAGACCACCCGCCCCGGTGCGACACTGCGCACGCTGGCGCCCGCCTCGGCGGCGAGGACGATCCCCGTCCGCTGCAGATCTCCGCGTCGTTGGCTGCCGAATCCGGCCTCCACGACACCCTCCACCGGCCACGGCAGACGACCTCGAGACTCCACGAAGGAATGGGTGCCCGAAAACGCCTCCGGGACATCCTCCAGTTGTCTCCGCAAGCGGTCCAGCAAGGCCTCCTGGGCCGCCACGTCGCCTTGAAGCTGCTCCTCGGCAGCCAGACGCTCTTCGATGCGCTGCGCCAGACGCTCCCGCTCCAGCCGCCGCTCGTGGCGCCGCTGCTCCAACTCCTCTTGCCGGGCCGTCACGGTGGCCTCCAGGCCCTCCAAGCGCTCTTGCTCGGTACGCAACTCGCTCCGCAGCCGGGCCAGTGCCTGGAGTTCCTCCAGCGTGGCCTCGATGCGTTCGGCACGCGCTTCTCGGTAGTAGTCGTGGTAGACCAACAATCGTTGGGTGACCGCTGGGTCGCGGCCAGCCAGCAAAAGTCGCAGACGCCCCTCGCCTCCGGCGATATACGTCTCTCGCAACTGGAGCCCCAGGGCGTCCCGGTGACGCCGCAGGCGATCCGATTCCGCGTCGTACCGCCGCTGCAGTTGCGCCACCCGCTCCCGCACCGCCCCCCGGTCCCGACGCACCTGTTCGAGCCGTTGTCCGGCCTCACCCACTCGGCGGTCCAGCGCGGCCAGGTCCTCGCCCAGACGGTCCCGCGTCCGGCGGTCGTCCCGCACCGCGTCCTGAATCTCCTGGAGCCGCTCTCGCAACTCTCGCAGCTCCTGCTGGCGCTGCTCGTACTCGGCCGTGGCGGTGACCGACCATGGGAGGGCGGCCAACAGCCCGATGCCGACCACCCGCCGCACCCAACCACGCCCCTTGGCTTCGCCGTTTCGCTTCATGGGCACCATCTTACCCCGACGATCTGCACCCCGCCCGGCTCGCTGGACCCCACGCCTGGCACCCCTGGGGGCTGACCGTCGCACCACCCACCGACCGCCACCTCCGACTCATCCTCCCGCCCGCGGCCCGCCCCGGC
>SKYL01000341.1 GCA_007127935.1 Halorhodospira sp.
CCTCGTGGCGGCACAGGCACTGGGCGCAGACCTCTTTCATCATGCACTGCATCGGCGAGTTGATGGAGCCGAGGGCCACGTGGTTCTCCTTGAGGTACGGCTTCAGCACGCCGTGCCGGGCCGCTTTCACCGCCGCCATCATGCGGTCGGAGCCGATGGCGATGATGCGGTCCACGTCCTCCATGGCCAGCGTGGTGTCGCCCAGTTTACCCTGGGCGTAGGCGACCATCGCCTCCACGATGTTGCCGACGAAGCTGCGATCCTGCGGGCGGCGCGCCTCCACCGGCTGTACGCCCGGGCCGGGATCGACGGTCCAGATCACCGTGTCGGCGGCGGCCTCGATCTCCTCCACCTTGTAAATGTCGTCGGGGGTCCGGTAGCCGGCGAAGTAGAGCACCCGGCTGCCCGCCGCCCGCAGGGCGCGGCCGATGGAGAAGAGCACCGCGTTGCCCAGGCCGCCGCCGGCCAGCAGGACCGTTTCGTTGTTCGGGATCTCCGTGGGCGCGCCGGTGGGACCCATGAGCACCAGCGGGTCGCCGGGCCGCCAAGTGGCGCAGAGGCGGGAGGAGGCGCCCATCTCCAGCACGATGACCGAGATCAGGCCCCGCTCTTTGTCGACCCAGGCGCCGGTCAAGGCCATGCCCTCGGTGGCCAGCGGGACGCCGTCCACCCGCAGGGCGTGGGACTCGTAGTTCTGTACCCGGTAGAACTGGCCGGGCTCAAAGCTGCGGGCCTGGATCGGGGCGCGGGCCACCACCTCGACGATGTTGGAGGCCAGCCGCCGCACCTCTTTAACCCGGACCAGGAGTTGGTCGTCCAGGTGCTCCACAAAGCGGCGGAAGGCCGCGTCCCGCTCCGCCTGCCCGGCCGGATCGAGTAATTCGATCTCCGGGCGAAAGAGGTCGACGATGAACGGGTAACCGTCCTTGGCACTGGCCATGGCGCGGACCACGTTGCCGGCGTAGACAGGGTGGTTGTCGCCGAAGAAGGAGACGCGGCGGCCATCCCGGTCGTACGAGGTGAACGGCGCCGGATTGCCGATCTTCGGGGTCGGCGTGGTGTTCTCCACCGGGGCTAGTTGTGCGCCGCCGTCGCGGGGCTCGTGGGCGCGGAAGAACTTGCCCGCCAACTCGAAGGTGCCTGGGTGTTCCCGCTCGTAGACGATGTTCGGCGAGGTGCCGGCGGCCACCATCAGCGTGCGCATGGGCAGGGTCACCTCGTCGCCGCCGGAGACCCAGCGGCCGTCCTCCTGACGCAGCTTCTCGAAGCGCACCGCCTTCAGTTGGCCGTGCTCGTCGGCGATCGCCTCCTTGGGCACCATGCCGCCGGCGAAGATCAGCCCCTCCTCCATGGCCTTGACCACCTCCTCGTGATTTTGGCGGTATGCCGGGGCGTCGTGCAGCCCCTTGCGGTAGAAGAGGGTGGCGCCGCCCCACTCGGCCAGCAGAGGGGCGAAGTCGGGCCTCTCCCCGGCCGCCGCCGCCCGGGCCCGCTCGGCCCGCACCGCACGGCCGTGGGTCAGGAACTCCTCCAGGATCTCCCGTTCTTCGCCGTCGTACTCGGCCAACACCGCTTCTTCACCAAAGCGGGCGGTAAGGGCCTCGTACCGCTCCAGGGTCTTCTCCACCTGGACCGGGTAGTAGGCGAGGATCTCGGTGGTGGTGTCCACCGCCGTCAGGCCGCCGCCCACGACGCCCGCCGGCAGGCGGATCTGCATGTTGGCCAGGGAGTTGCGCTTGGCCGCGCCGGTGAGCTGGAGCCCCATCAGGAAGTCCGACGCCTTGCGGATGCCGCGCACCAAGTTGTTCTCAATGTCGATGACCGTCGGCTTGCCGGCGCCGGCGGCGATGGCCACATGGTCGAAGCCGAGTTCCCAGGCGCTCTCCACGGTGATGGTGCCGCCCAGGCGGATCCCGCCGAAGCAGCGGAAGCCGTGGCGCCGCAGCAGGGTCAGGTAGATGACCTTGAGGAAATTCTTGTCCCAGCGGACGGTGATGCCGTACTCGGCGACGCCGCCGAAGCCGAGCATGGTCCGCTCGTCCAACTGTTCGTAGAGGGTGTCGAAGTCGCGCACCGGGGCCGGAATGCCGCCGTCGGCGCCGGTGAGTTCCGCGGGCAGCGGCTCGATCTTCAGCCCGTCGATGCCGACGACACCGAAGCCCTCGTTGATCAGGTAGTGGGAGAGGGTGTAGCCCGCCGGCCCCATGCCGGCCACCAGGATGTTCTTGCCGTTGTACGGCAGGGCGTGGGGGCGCTTGATGTGGAGGGGGTTCCACCGCGTCAGCAGGCTGTAGATCTCGAAGCCGTAGGGGAGGGAGAGCACCTCGCGCAGGGTGGTGGTCTCCACCTGCGGGATGGCCACCGGCTCCACCTTCTGATAGATGCAGGCGGTGACGCAGTCGTTGCAGATCCGGTGGCCGGTGCCCGGCACCATGGGGTTGTCGACCATGACCACCGCCAGGGCGGCCAGGCTGTCCCCCCGGTGCTTCAAGTACTGGGCCTCGGAGATCTTCTCCTCCAGCGGGCAGCCCACCATGGTGGTGCCCAGCGGGTTCTGGCGGTAGCTGCCGTCCTTCGCCCGCATGCCCTTGGAGCAGGAGTCGCGGTCGCGGTCGTGGCAGTAGAGGCAGTGCTCGACCTCGGCGACGATGCGCCGGTGGGGCAGGCCGGGGTCGGTGAGGGCGAAGCCGTCCCGGTGCAGGGTCACCTCGGTGCCGTGGGCGGTGTAGCCGTCGCGCTCCACGGTCTCGCACGGCACCAAGTCTTTAAAATCGGTCTTGCCCCGCTCCCGGAACGCCGTCCAGCCGGCCGTTTGGACGCCGATCTCCGGGGTGTGGAGGGCGGCGTAGGTCCAACGTTCCACCCGGTCCAGGAGGCCCTGCAGGAAGGCCTGGGGATCGGTCTCCGTCAGCGGTTCGGCCAGCGCGGCCGGCCCTTCCGGGTGAGACTCCACTGCACGCCGGAGAGCCGCCGCGCGATCCGCGTCCCCGCCGTCTTTCACCACGCGGAAGATCTCCATGGCGGCGGCGGCGAAGGCACCCTCCGGGTCGTTTCCGGCGTCGGCGGGCCCCGGCAGCGCTTCCCGGAGTACCCGGGCGGCTCGATTCAGCGTGTTCAGATCCCAGGAGGCGAGGTCGTCGGCGGTGAAGCGCTTCTTGGCGGCGGAGACCACTTGGTCGCGGTAAGCGACTACCGTCTCGAGTTCGCGATGGATGCTGCCCTGAAGGCGCGCCCACTCCGCCTCCACGCTGAAGAGGCGGGCGACAAAGCGGCTAACGTGGGGGGCCACGCCGGTGAGCACCGCCGAACGTTCGGTGACCGGTACGCCGTCTTCCCCCGCCGCCCGGTACGCCTGAAACGCCTGGAAGAGTTCCGGGTCTTCGGCCTCCACGGCCTGGTCGAAGGCCGTCAGCAGATCGGCCAGGCGGGCCGGATCATAAAGGTCGGCGTAACGGAACCCGTTGATCCCCAGTGGGAAATCGCGTTCCGTGGGGGCGTTGGCCCGGGACGGCGTCGGCGTATCGTTCGGCATAGTGGACTCCGTTTCACATCGGCGGAATAAAGGCTCTGCGCCGGCGTGCGGGCGGCGCCGGCCAATTCTGCCATTTTTTAGGCCACATTATCACTCTCCCTTAGGCGTGGTCGTGGTGCGGCTTATTGTCCGGGGGGTAGTTCAGGATGAGATAGACGGTGGTGGCGTCTGCCATTCCTCATGCCGAAGAGTTGGTAACGGGAAGCCACGGGGAGCGGGGGACTCCACTGATTGTCCCTCGGATCAATCGGTTGCTACGGTGCGATGCACCATCATGGCCATTGATTCGAGGTGACACATAATGAACCAGGAGCTATTCGAGCAGGCCGCCCAGGAGTGGAGGCGGGTGGTGAATCCGGAACAGTGGAGCAAGGCCATGGAACCGGCCCGCCGAATGAACGCGGTGATGATCGAGCACGCCCAGAAGCTTGCCCAACTGAACCTGGATGCCGCCCGCAGTTTTACCGAAATGACACTTGCCCAGGCGCGCAGCGCGATGGAGATCAAAGACCCGGAAGACCTGCGCAACTACTTGAGCGAGCAGACCAAGGCGGTGGAGTCCTTTACCAAGGAGTTTTCCAAGGACGCCAGCATGCTGGCCGACCTGGGTAAATCGTTCGGCGACGAAATGCAAAAGGCCGCCCAGGAGAATGTGGTCTCTTTTTCCAAGGCGTTCACCGGCACCGGCGGCAAAACCAAGGGGCGCGCGGGCGCGGCGGCCTCGGGCGGAGCGGCCGGGAAAGCCGAGTAATACACCGTACACAGCGGTGGTACGGGGACCCGGCGGTCTGATGAAGGCCGCCGGGTCTTTTCATTGAAATTTAAAAAGGGGCTTCAACCACTCGGTTTTCCAGGTAACATGAGGATGTCGATACCGGAGACCCGGTATGGCTGGCCATGGAGAGTTTGCAGGCCGTGGAATTGCTGGAGAACCGTCTGCCCATCGAGGCCGATTTGCAGGCCTTCCTTACGGCATCGAGGGAGGCGGTGGTGGAACTCGGTGGGGGGGAGATGGAGAGCGCCGAGGCGTTACTCAAGCTCTCTCGAATGCTGCGTCGCGCCGGTGCGGGGAGTGGGCAGCCTGTGGCGGCCTCCCTCGTCTTGCGGGACAGCGGTCTCGTGGCGGAGTGGGATCAGGGGGATGAGCGGGGCGCGCTGACGTTGGGGCGGCTGCCCGAACCGCCCACGGAGGCCGCGGCGGAACGGCTGCGGCGCCGCCTGATCGCCGAGTACCGGATTCATGACCCCGAGGCCCTGCTTCATCGCAACCGGGAGATGGTGAACCGCTTCGAGTCGAGCCGGGGGCGCATGGTTCGCGAGCTGGAGGCGTTGCAACAGGCGTTGGAGCGCCGCCAGCGCGAACTCCAGGAGAGCATCCGGGAGGCGGAGACCGATCCGTTGACCCAAATCTACAACCGGCGCGCCTTCGACGAGCGGATCGCCCAGGCGTTCCAGCGGACGATGCGCCAAGGGACGGAGGGGCTGTCTTTGTTGCTGGTGGATCTGGACCACTTCAAGGAGGTCAACGATACCTATGGACACGGATATGGAGACAACTATCTGCGCCGCACCGCCCAAGCCTTGGTCTCGGTGATCCGCAAGGATGTGGATGCCGCCTTCCGCATCGGCGGTGATGAATTCGCGGTGCTCCTCTTCGCCGGCGGTGAGGCGGCCTGCGGGAAGGCGATGCAGGTGGTGGAGGCCATGGAAAGCCGGGTGAGCATCGGTATTGCGGCCATCGCACCCGGTCAGGCTTACCCCGGGACGGTGGAGACCTTCATCCAGGAGGCTGACGCCGCGCTTTACGAGGCCAAACAGTTGGGACGGGGGCGGGTGGTTCGCGCCCAGTGCCGCGGTCGGCCCCCGGTGGGGTGCGTGGAGGCGTGTTCCGCGGCGACCGCCGGTGGGGCCACGGCGTGAGTGTTATCAGCAGTCACGACGCCACCCAACTCCTCCACGAGACGCGGGTGGAGCGGGAGAGCGACGCGGTCGGCCTGCGCGCCCGGCTGCTCTCGGTGGCCGAGCGGATCGGCTTTCCCGAGTTTCAGCGTCACAACATGGCGCTGGTGGCCTCGGAGTTGGCGAGCAATATCGTCAAGCACGCCGAAGGCCGCGGATTTATTCAGGTTTGGCAGCAGCCCGGACCGACCCTCGACCTCTTTGCCCTCGATCATGGCCCCGGTATCGCCAATCTGGATGCCGCCATGGCGGACGGCTACTCCACCGCCAAGACCCTGGGCAAGGGGCTGGGCAGTGTGGTCCGCCTCAGCAACCACTGCGACTTTTTCACTCGTCTGCCCAATCCGCCTCCGGTGCGGAAGTGGCACGGGACCGCCGCGCTGGCCCGATTCTATCACCGCGCCGATTGGCGGCTCGACGACGTGGGGATTTACAGCCGGTCCCTCGCCGACGAACGGTACAACGGCGACCGGATCTTCATCTTCCAGGACCGGGTCTGTATGCGCTGGCTCCACGCCGACGGGTTGGGGAGCGGTCAGATGGCCCAGGAGGCCACGGCGCCCTTGGGTGGGGCGCTGCTCACCGGAGAAAGTCCGGTGGGCGTGCTGAAGGCGGCGGATGATCAGTTGAAGAAGAGCCGCGGCGCGGTGGCCTTGGCCGGAGAGTTGCGGTACGGGAAATCGACGGTGGAGATCGCCGGTGTGGGTGACCTCCACGCCCATCTCATCGACCTCGACGACCCGGATAACAAGGAGCAATTGGTTTTTGCCCCTGGGACGTTGGGGCGTGAGTTCAAACAGCCGCGAGAGCAGCGCCGGTGGTTTATCCGCCGTGGGATGGTGATTACCGCCAGTGATGGGGTCCGCCGCAATTGGGACGCCGGCACCTTTCCAGGGCTCTTTTACCGCGACCCCCAGTTGATCGCCTACTTGCTGGGCAACATCATGGGCCGGATGTCGGACGACCAGTCGCTCCTGGTGGCCACCGTTGGCGCGGACCAGAAAGAACAATAATCAGAACAAGGGATGGGAGGAGAGATGGCACCCAATCGGGAACTTACCGAGAAGCTCAAGGCGTTGTTCGCCGCCAAGATGGATGGGGTGGCGGTGGCCTTGGAGGCCCCGGCGCGGGCGCACTTCGGCGGCAGTTTCAACCTGCTGGACGATACCGAGATCGTCGATCTCAGCCTGGAATTGCAGCACCTGTTGGGCGGCCTGCTCTCGTCCGACGATCCGTTCGATCTGACCTCGCCGGCCTATCAGGCCCTGGAGAGCTTTTTTGTCAACCTGGCCCGTAAGGTGCTATCACGGGGCGGCGAGGTGGAGGGGCTGGTTCGGTATACCCAGGCTCTCCAACGGGCGCTGATCTTCAAGCTGGAGGAGACCAGCGGGGCGCCGTTCACCCGCTCCCGTTCCGTGCTGGCGTACTTCTCCGACGTCTTTATCGAGTTGATCCTGACCGTCTACCGCGCCTACCTCAATCAGAAGGAGCAGACCATTCGCTCCCAAGAGTCGGAGTTGCGGGAGACCGCCACCCCCATCACCGAGATCTGGGATGGCGTGGTCACGCTGCCGATCATCGGCACGCTCGACTCCAGCCGCACGGTGCTGATCATGGAGTCGTTGCTCAACCGCATCGCCGAGGAGCACTCCAAGGTGGTGGTGATGGACTTGACCGGGGTCAGCGGCATGGACTCCCAGGTCTCCCACCACCTGATCCAGATGGTCCGCGCCATCAAACTGATGGGCGCAGAGGCGATCCTAACGGGGATTCGCCCGGAGATTGCCCGGGCGTTGACGCAATTGGAGATCGATCTCGGCGACATGACCACCCGCGGTAACCTGGCCGACGGGCTCAAGGATGCGTTCCGTCTGATCGGTGTCCGGGTCGTGAAAGACACGGTGGCCGGGGGAGATGTCTAAGGCGGGGTTCCGGCTCACCCCGTTGGGGGGTGGCCGCGTACTGCTAGAGCCGGGTTTCGGCGTGAACCCCGGAGGGGCTCCGGACCCGATCATCGATTCGGTGCTGGAGCGCTTGTCGGGCCGGGAGGTGGTGACCCTATACTACGATCTGGCCGGCGTGGAGGTCGTGGACTCCACCTACCTGGGGTATCTGAACCGGTTGGCCCGCGCCTGCCGCACCGTCGGGGTCCGGATGGTCTGCATCCATCTCCGCCCGGCCACCGCCTTCGCCCTGGCCGGCCTGCTCACGGCGCCGCCGGAGTTTGAGGTGGGACGGGGGGTCGGGGAGGGGTGATCAGAAATCCCCGTGCTGCCACATTTCCTCAGAGAAACGGACCGCCTGATTACGCCCTGATTCTTTGGCCTGATACAAGGCTACATCGGCGAACTTGATCGCCTGCCAGAATCCGTCGGCATCGCTGGGGTACTCGCTGACGCCGATGGAGATAGTCTTCTGAAGCGTCGTGCCGCTGACCGAAAACTTCATCTGCTCGATCCGCTCGCGGATCTTCTCCGCCACCGCCATGGCGTCGCCCGGTTCCACGTCCATGAGCAGGACCAGGAACTCCTCGCCGCCGAAACGGATGACCACGTCGGCCTCGCGGACCGCGTTCTTCAGGATCGTGGAGGTCTCCTGGAGGAGTTGGTCGCCCACGTCATGGCCGTGGGTGTCATTGACCTGTTTGAAGTAATCGAGATCGCAGATGAGCAGTCCCACCTGCTTTTTGCGACGGACCACGCCGCTGATGAGCTGGTTGGTGTGCTCCTGGAGGAAGCGCCGGTTGTAAAGCCCGGTCAGCGGGTCGATGAGGGCCGAGTCCCGCAACGTCTGCATCAACCGTTTCGCCTCGATGACGGAGAGGGACTGGTTGATATAGGTCTCGGCACGGAAGAGTTGACGGGCCCGCTCGCTGGGCAGGGCGCCGTCGCTCTTCTCGGCCGGGAAGCGCAATTGCACCACGCCGCCGGTCTTGCCGCCCAGCATCATCGGGATGCAAATGTGCCCGTTGTCGCCCTCTCCGGTGAAGCGCCGGCAGATGCCGGCGTACTCGAAGGAGGAGACGTTGTGGCCGGTCTTGACTGCCCGGCACAGCGTGCAGTCGACGAGGACGTCTTCGTCGCATTGGAGCGTGGAATCGCCGACCAGCGGCGGATAGCCGACCCGCATCTCCTTTTGCTGGGAATCCACTTCGAAGATGGTGAACGCTTCGATCCCCAGCTCATTACGGAATACTTCGCCGAGGCGGTGGTAGACCTCGTCCAGCGACGCGTCCTCCTCGATCACCTTCTTATAGATCGTCATCCCGTAGACGGAGTCCATCAGCGAGTTGAACTTCTGCGACAGGGTGCCGATCTCATCCTGGGCCTTGACCGAGACCTTCTTGGCGTGGTCGATGTCGCCCATGCTCAGGGCGTCGATCTGATCGATAATCGACTCGATGGGCTGCTGGAAGGCGACGATCAGCCAGCGGACGAAGAGGATCAAAAGAAAAGTGGCGATGACTAGCACCACGATCATCGCATGAACCGAATTACGAATGATCTGGTAAATCTGGAGGTTGGTGCCCTGGTACTCATCGGTCAGGTGCTCGGCGTGGGCGCTGGTGACGGCGGTGGCCTCGTGGACCAGGCCGTGGATCGTCTCGAAGGAGGCCTGCAACGCTGCCCCGTTGCCGTCGGCGCTCTGAAGGGACTGTCGCTTTTGCAGCAGAAACTCGTCGAAGGAGCGGTCGAGTTGTTCCGTAACGGAGAGCATGCGCTGCAAATATTGCACGTTCTCCGGGTTGGACGTGGCCAGCGTGCGCAGGACCGTCTCGATGATGGTGCCCGCGTAGGTGGAGTCGGACCGGCGTAGGCTCAAATCGGCGACATCGGCGCGGATCGTCTTGATACGGTCCCGGGCGGAGTCGGCGTTGGGTAGGTTTGCCATGCTCTCCGCATCCAGCATCCGGTGCAGATCCCGCTCGATGTCCTGGAGGGACTCCAGCACCGTGCGTGTGGTCTGGATGTACGGCACCGACTGTTCCGAGACTTGGTGGTATTTGAAGTGAATGGCGGAGAGGGCCGTCACGGCGACGACGGCCATGGAGGCGAACCAGAAGAGGGCACCGCCGGCGAACAGCAGGAACTTCCGCTTGATCGGCAGATCGACGAACATCAGCTTGCGCAGGGTGCGCTGGAACAGGCTCGAAGACGATGCGCTGTCGTCCGGCGCGGGCGGGGGTGGCGTCGGGGGGGCGGTGTCATTCATGGGGCGATCTTACCACCCATGAAAACCTTTCGTATATTAGGCCAATGAACAAATCGCCGAACAGGAAGTGCCGAACAAACGCTATTGCGAGGGGCGGCTGAATAAACCGTCATTGCGAGGAGCGGAGCGACAAAGCAATCTCCAACCCGTTGGTGATCAGCGCCGAGATTGCTTCGCTACGCTCGCAATGACGGGGAGCCCCGCAATGACAGGGAGCTTTGCAATCATGGGAAGGCGTTGCGGCGCTGCCGGGCCTCCGCGACGGAGGCCCGGAGCCGGTGGTTTGGTTCAGGAGGTCTTGCAGGTCTTGACGCCCAGCAAGCTGTAAGCCGGGCACCAGCCGATGGCCGCGGTGGCCAAGGGCACTACGCCGATCCATGCCCAGACCGGGCCGCCGGCCACCGCCCAGCCGATCAGCGCGATTCCCGCCACCGCGCGAATGGCGCGATCGATGGTCCCTTCATTCTTCAGTTTTGCCAAGTCCATAACTGGGCTCCTTTCATTAGGGAGTGGTAAGTCTCAAGGTTCTAGTGGCAAGAGGTCGGCTGTGAGGCGGCGACGGCGTTAGACTGGGCGCTCCTCGTGGAAACCGATCTTCTTCAGGATGGCCATGGCCGGACACCAGCCGGAGAATGCCGATTGCAACAAGTTCAGGCCGACGAAGGCGGTGAAGAGCAGCCACGCCGGGTGGTGGAAGTGGGCCAGCGCCACCGAAAGCAGTACGAAGAAA
>SKYL01000332.1 GCA_007127935.1 Halorhodospira sp.
CGCGTGGGCCTCATCGACATCCAGCCCGGCGTTGCGCAACATCTCCCGCTCAATCATCGGCGCCAGCCCGATCCCCTCACCGCGCGCCAACTGCACCGCCATCTGGCGATCAAAGAGGCTGCGGTAGGTGTCCTCCGCATTACCACCGAAGATGCTATCCCCGGGCGTTGCCGCCCGCATCTGTTTGAGCAGCATCTCCACGAAGACGCTCTCGAACTGTTGGGCGACCTCACGGATATCCTCGGCCGTCGGCTGCTGGAGCCGGCCGCGCAGCCCCGCCAACCCGTCGGGCTGTAACGCGTTGCCGAGCATGTGAGCGTCGCGCACGAGCACGCCTCCCGAATTCTCAGATCACCAGCAGTTCGGCCCGCAGCGCCCCGGCGGCCTTCAGTGCTTGCAGGATGGCCACCAGATCCCCGGGGCTGGCGCCGACGCTGTTGACCGCGGCGACGATCTCATTGAGATCGGCCCCGGCGTCGAACATGAACATCGGCTCCCCACTCTCGCCGTCCAAACCCTCTCCATTGGCCGCCGCTTCGGCGGGTGCGGCGATGGCGACCGTCATGTTGCCGTGGGTCACCGCCGCCGGAAGCACGCGGACCTTCGAACCCATGACAATGGTGCCGGTCCGGGCATTGACGATCACCCTTGCCGGGGCCTCGCCCGGATTGACCCGCAGTTCCTCCAAAAAGGAGATGAAACTGACCCGGCGATCCGGGTCGCGGGGCGCCCGCACCCGCACGGATACCGCATCGGAGGCCCGGGCGGTATTCGGCCCGAGATGCTCATTGATCACCTCGGCCATCCGGCGCGCGGTGGTGAAGTCGGGGGTGTTGAGGTTCAGCACCACCTCATCTTGATCGGCGAAGGCGGAAGGGGCACTCCGCTCCACCATGGCCCCCCGCGGGATAGCGGCGCTACGAGGCACCTCGATATCGATCTGTGCCGCCGCCGACCCGAGACCGCTCACAATGACACTCCCCTGGGCCACGGCATAGACTCGATTATCGGCCCCACGTAGCGGCGTCATCAGCAACTCGCCGCCCTGCAAGCTCTCCGCGTTCCCGATGGAGGAGACCGTCACATCGATCCGTTGCCCCGAACGGGAGAAGGGGGGCAACTCCGCGGAGACCATGACCGCCGCCACGTTGCTCGACCGCAGGTTGACCCCGGGCGGCACGTTCACGCCCTGGGTGGCGAGCATGGAGCGCAGGCTCTGCTCGGTGAACGGCGTCTGATCTCCGGTACCGTCCAGCCCCACCACCAGACCATAGCCGACCAACTGGTTACTGCGAACCCCTGAAATAGTGGTGATGTCCTTGATCCGCTCGGCGGCCGCCGTTCCCGCCGCCAACAGGCCGGCCAACACTACCAAGCTCCGCGCCAAACGCGTAAACCCTATCTTGGTCCGGTCGGTCATCTTGTGCTCTACCTCGCTCATTCATCCCTTCTCACAGAATGAAATCTACAAACGCCGCATCAGGAAACGGGTCAGCCAGCCGGGCTTCGTCGAATCGTCGATGGTCTCGCTGCCCGTGTAGCTCAGCTGCATATTGGCCACCATGTCCGAGGAGATGGTGTTATTGGGCGCCACATCGTCGGCACGGACGATCCCGGAGATCACCACGTACTCCTGGCCTTGACTCACGGTAACCGCCTTCTCGCCGCGAATCACCAAGTGACCGTTGGGCATGGTGTCGATCACCACCGCGGTGATGGTCCCAGTCAAATTGTTGGACTGCTCGGCCTGCCCCCGCCCCTCGAACGTTGCATCCCCTTCGTGTTCAAAGGCGAAAGGCCGTCCGGCGATCTCCAGATCCCGCCCCCCGATCTGCGGCGCCGGCATCTCGGCCCCACTGGAGCGGCTCATGCTGGAACTGACCGACTTGTTTCCGCTCGTCCGCTCCTCGATGATCACCGTCACCAAGTCACCGCGCCGCCGGGCGCTGCGGTCTTCGAAGAGGCGCATTGACCGGCCTTCGTCGAACATGGCCCCCACTCGCTCATCCCCGTTGGGACCGAGATCGACCCGTGGCGCGGTCAGCGGCCTCGGATCGGGTGCCTCTTCCGGAGGCAACGGTGCGCAGGCGGCAAGCACCAGCGCACCGAAAACCGCCAAGGCCACTCTGCTCATCGTCCCGTACCCCTTCTACCTACCCGATCAGACGTTCTGGTTCATGAACTGGAGCATCTGGTCGGTGGTGGAGATGGCCCTCGTGTTCGTCTCAAAGCCGCGCTGGGTCTCGATCATGTTGACCAGTTCCTCGGCGATATTGACGTTGGACGACTCTAGCGCC
This sequence comes from Halorhodospira sp., assembly GCA_007127935.1. Lineage (GTDB taxonomy): Bacteria > Pseudomonadota > Gammaproteobacteria > Nitrococcales > Halorhodospiraceae > SKYL01. Next base: position 2,298 of record SKYL01000332.1, read on the forward strand.
CCCTGCATCACCGTCCCCAGCGCGTTATCCCCGGGCAATCCCACCAAAGGGGCGCCGCTGGCCGCCGTCTCCAGGAAGAGGTTTTCACCGATGGGCTGCAAACCGGCGGGGTTGATGAAATCCGCCAGTTCCAACTGACCGATCTCCTGGGGCTGCGGGTCCCCGGGCATGCGGACGCTCACCGTCCCGTCGGTACCGATGGTGACATGCTGCGCCTCCTGGGGTACCGCGATCACCGGATCCAACAAGTAACCGCCGGAGGTGACGATCTGCCCGTCCTGGTTCAGGTTGAACCCACCGTCACGGGTGTAGGCGATGTTGCCGTCGGGGCGCATGATCTGGAAGAACCCCTTGCCCTCGATGGCCACGTCGAGGCTGCGCTCGGTCTGGATGATGTTGCCC
>SKYL01000205.1 GCA_007127935.1 Halorhodospira sp.
AGGCCCCAAGATGCCCGCTGGGAGCACTTCCCCCACGATGCCGACATCGGCGTCCGGGGTTTGGCGCCGACCCGGGAAAAGGCCTTTGAACAGGCCGCCCTCGCCATGACCGCGGTCGTCGCCGATCCGGCCCGGATCGCCCCCGAGACCGAAGTCCGGATTGAATGCGCCGCCCCCGATCCCGAACTCCTCCTGGCGGACTGGCTCAACGCCCTGATTTACGAAATGGATACCCGGCACATGGTCTTCGGGCGCTTTCAAGTCCGGATCGAGAACGGCCGCCTCCACGGCAACGCGTGGGGCGAACCCCTGGACAATGACCGTCACCAAGTGGCCGTGGAAATCAAAGGCGCGACCTACACCGCCCTCCGTGTCGAGCGCGGGGACAACGGCGAGTGGGTTGCCCAGTGTGTTGTAGACGTTTAAGCGGAGAAGACCGATGGAGATCTCGCGGTTCACCCGGCGCGGCGAATACCGCTGGGAGATCGAACCTCACGGCGGGATGCACGTTCCCGCCATCCTCTACGCCGATGAGGGTCTGATCGGTGACATGGATGACAAAGTGGCGGAGCAGGCGTGCAACGTGGCCATGCTCCCCGGCATTGTACAGGCGTCCTACGCCATGCCCGACGCCCACTGGGGGTACGGCTTCCCCATCGGTGGCGTGGCCGCTTTCGACCCCGAAGAGGGCGTCGTCTCCGCCGGCGGTGTCGGCTTTGATATCTCCTGCGGTGTCCGTGCCCTTCATACAGGCTTGCAGAAAGCTCAGGTGGAAGCCGTCAAAGAGCGGCTGGCCGAGGCCCTTTTTGGACGAATCCCCTGCGGCGTCGGTAGTACCGGAAAGATTCGCCTCGATGCCGAGGAGATGGACGCCATGTTGAAAGGCGGCGCCCGGTGGGCGGTGGACCGGGGTTACGGCGATCCCGCCGACCTGGAGCGTACCGAGGAGCGGGGTTGTATGGAGGGCGCTCTTCCGGACGAAGTATCGGATCACGCCAAGCACCGCCAGCAAAAGGAGATGGGTACCCTGGGATCGGGCAACCACTACCTGGAGGTGCAACACGTCGCCCGAGTCTTCGACGCCGATACCGCCGCCGCGTTTGGGGTGGCCGAGGGCGATGTGATGGTGAGTATTCATTGCGGCTCCCGGGGGTTGGGCCACCAAATCGGCACCGACTATCTACGGACCATGGTTATCGCGGCCGGGGAGTACGGCATTCGCCTTCCGGACCGGGAGTTGGCTTGCGCCCCGATCCAATCCCCCATCGGCCAATCGTATCTGGGCGCCATGCGGGCCGGGATCAACTGCGCCCTGGCCAACCGGCAGATCATTACCCACCTGACCCGCCAAGTCTTTGCCGATGTGCTGCCCCCGGCCGAGTTGACGATGCTCTACGACGTCTCCCACAACACCTGTAAGGTGGAGAGCCACACCATCAACGACGCCCCCCGGACCCTCTATGTCCACCGCAAGGGGGCCACCCGGGCCTTCGGGCCGGGCCATCCGGAGTTGCCGGAATCGTTGCGGGCCGTGGGTCAGCCGGTCCTCATCGGCGGCACCATGGGGACGGCCTCCTACATCCTGGCGGGTACGCGGGAGGGCGAGGCGTTGAGCTTCAGCTCGTCGTGCCACGGGGCCGGGCGCGCCATGAGCCGCCACCAGGCGACCCGCCGGTGGCGGGGCCGCCAAGTGGCCGATGAGTTGGCCGCCCGGGGGATCTTGGTGCGCAGCCCTTCCCCGCGCGGCTTGGCCGAGGAGGCGCCCGGCGCCTATAAGGACGTCACCGCGGTGGTGGAGGCGGCCGATCGGGCGGGGCTGTCCCGGCCGGTGGCGAGGTTGGAACCGATGGTCTGCATCAAGGGGTGACCGGCCGCCGGGGTGCAACGCAATGCCGTTGGGCCGGGTTCAACTCGCGGCGTAGGCCGCCTTGCGGCGGTAGAATTCGGTGACGATCTCCTCCATGCGTGCCGCGTCGTAGGGGCGCAGCCCGCTGACCAGCAGACGCTTCGTGCCGGTGCCAACGGTTCGCCCTTCGCTGGTGAACCGGAAACGGAGCGTCACGCTGCCCCGTTTCCCCTCCACCTCCATGGAGGCGTCCACCATCTCCATGTCCGGCGCCCCAAAATCGATCCCGTCCAACTCGAACCCCATGCTGTCGTAGATCACCAACGGCCGGTCGGGGTTGAACATCACCCCCTTCTCTTCCAGCAGCGGTTGCATGACGTGGGGGAAGTTATGACCGGAAAAGGCCACATAGCGCCGTGTCACGGCCTCGATCAAAGCCGGATCGTGGGTCACGGCACCGCCGCGCTGGACTTGGAGATAGGTCTTGCCGGCCGGATCGTCGATGGTGATGGTCTCCCCGGGTGCTTCGGGGAACCGCAACGGCGTCTCTTCCCCCACCATGTTCTCGAAGGAGAAATGCATCTTCTCCGACAGGCCGTAACGGTCCAGCACCAGGGCCAGCAGCAGGTCGCCGGGCACGCAGAAGCGCTTGGCGTCGGGGTCGTGGATCGGGTTGAAGTCCTCCGCCACGTCCTTGGCGAAGCGGCTCGCTTGATCGGCGGTGATGGTGATGAAGTCCCCGGAAGGCGTATAGAAGCCTTCCAGGAGGGTGTCCGTTTTATTCATGTGGCTCCCTGGGGTTCCTTGGGGTTCGTGGCGGGGGGAACTGTACCTCATCTCGGCGAACCGTTCCCGTCATCGCTCCATGGGATCGCCGCACGGGGTGATGGAAGCGGGGCGGCGCGGGCCGCCGCCCCCCGGGGGGTGAGATCAGGCGACGCTGCCGAACCCGCGGTCTTCGGCCCCGGCCGGGGCCTTCAAACCGGCGATCCGGCACCCCTGGGCGATGGGCCCCTTGGGAAAGAGGCCGTAGAGGTATTTGATACCCCCCTGCGGGTGAAAGTGTTCATCCAGGGCGTCGTGCAGTTCGCGCATGTTAACGTCGCCTTCATGGCGGCCAAAAAATTCCTGCAGAGCGCGTACCGTCTCCCAGTGATCGGGCTCCATCGCCAAGCCCTCTCGCTGTGCCCGGTCGGAGGCCGCCTCACGGTTCCAGTCGCGCGGCGCATGGGGAAAGTCCGGGTCGCTCTGGGGTGCACTCTTGCGAACTTGGGACCATTCGCTCATAACCAAGCCCTCCTTCTCGGTCTACGATCAATGACACTTACAGTGTAGGACATGGCATTCCAAGAAAGGATCCAAACAGCGGGACCCACCACCTACCGTTTGATACTCTTCGTTTCGTCGCCGTTGCAGGTGCGCGCCGGTGGTTTGGGTGTGATCCGTCTGCCCGCCGGCTGGTACGTGTACACCGGCAGCGCCCGGCGCAATATGGAACCGCGGATCGCCCGTCACCTGAGGCGTGACAAGCGCCGGCGCTGGCACATCGACTACCTGACCGGCCACCCGGGGGTCGTGGCGGTCAGCGTGACGCGGCACGAGGAGCCGGAGTGCGTCGTCAACCGGCGGCAAGGGGGGCAAGTGGTGGTTCCCGGTTTCGGGGCGGCGGATTGCCGGAACAGATGCGGCAGTCACCTCCGCTACCTGGGGCGTGCCTTGTAGGTGACGGGTTTGGAGGGAGATCGATGGTGAAGTGGTGGATTCGTTTATTCCCAGTCGTGGTCGCGGTCGTGGTGGCTTGGATGGCGGCGCTCGCCGGGCCGGCGGCCGCCGGTGGTGAGCGCTTCGAGACGGTGAGCGACCATTTGGTGGAGGACCGCGAGCGGGGGCTGCTCTGGATGCGTTGCAGCGCCGGTCAGGAGCCCCGGGGCGGGATCTGTGCCGGAGAGGCGGAGGCCATGGTTTGGACCGCGGCCGAGCGGTTCGTCGACGAACTCGGTCCGGCCGGATGTCCGTGGCGCCTCCCCGGCTTTCATGAGTTGCGCAGCCTGCTTCAGGAGGGTGCGGAGGACCCGGCATTGGACACCCGCTTTTTCCCCGATACGCCGTCCGGCTGGTATTGGGCCCAGGCCACCGCCGGGGGGCACTCCCCCTACGACTGTTTTGTGACCTTCGCCGGCGCGGGGCGGACGCTGTGCAACGCCAGCGGCCGGTTCTACCTGCGGGCCGTGGTGGAGCGCCGGCACCTGGAGGCGTGCCGCCGCTGACCGCCGTCCGGCCGCCTCACGGGGTTTCGGATTTCTTCCGCGGCATTTATGCTGTTTTGCCCCCCGTTGTCATCCCCTCACAGTCGGGAGCGCGGTTACAGATGGAAGTCTTTGTCGGGCGCCAGCCGATCTTCAATCGAAAGATGAAGGTCGCCGGTTATGAGTTGTTTTTTCGCGATTCCGATACCGGGTCGGCCCGTGTGCTCGATGGGGACGCGGCCACCTCCACGGTGATCTCCAACGCCTTCATCGAGTTCGGTCTGGAGCGGTTGACCCGGAATCACCCGGTGTTCCTGAATATGACCCGCCGTTTCCTCCTGGACCAACCGGTTCCGCTACCCAAGGACCAAGTGGTGCTGGAGGTGCTGGACGACGCGGAGCCGGATGACACCTTGGTGAAGGCCTTGCGCCGGCTCTCCGGGCAAGGCTATCGGATCGCGCTGGAAAACTTCGTCGTGGGCCAGGGGCGGGAACGGTTGATTCCGTTGGTGGATATCGTCAAGGTGGATGTCTCGACCATGCGGGCGCCTGACATCGTCCGGGATGCCGAGCGACTGCGTCAGGCCGGGGCCAAGCAACTGCTGGCCGAGAAGATCGAAACCCCCGGCATCCAGGAACTCTGTCATAAGTGCGGTTTCGACTACTTTCAGGGCTACTTCCTGGAGCGCCCGAGTACGGTCCACCGGCGAGCGCTCTCGGCGTCCCAGCACGCGGTGCTTCAGTTGGTCTCTGAGCTCCAGGCGGACGATCTGGATACCGATCAACTGGAGTCGATCATCACTTCGGATGTGGGCTTGAGCTACAAGCTCCTGCGCTACCTCGCCTCGCCCCTCTTCGCCCGCCACGGCGCCATCGACTCGGTCCGTGAGGGGATTGTCTACCTGGGGAAGCGGGAGATTCAGAACTGGGGAACCCTCATCGCCCTGCACTCCGTCTCGGAGCGGCCGCCGGAACTGATGGTGACGCTCTTGATGCGGGCGCAGATCTGCGCCCTGTTGTGTCGCAAGGGGGAGCGTGCCCTCGATCCGCAAACGGCGTTTATCGTCGGGCTTTTTTCCGGGCTTGACGCCTTGCTCAACCAGCCGCTCGCGGAGCTTGTGGAACAGTTACCCCTCTCCGTGCCGGTGCGGGAGGCATTGGAGCATCGGACCGGCGGTTACGGGCGGTTGCTCCAATGTGCCTTGGCCTTGGAGCGGTCTCAGTGGTCCGACGCCAAAGAGACCGGATATCCGGAGGAGGCCGTCTTCCGCGCCTATATGGAGGCGATGCGCTGGGCGGACGAGCAGGCCGCGCTGTTGGCGGCCTGACCCATACACGTCGCAATCCGCCGAAAAACCAGTCATTGCGAGGAGTGGGCCGGTTCCTGTGATTTGGTTGACAGATCGCAATACTTGATCTATTCCCAAAGGTCATGCGGACCGCGCCGAACATTTTTCCGTTGGCAGATCGAGAATACACGAAAAACGGTATTCTCTCGGCGTTATCACCCGGGGAATGGGAAAGGTTTCGGTCCGTGGTGGAACGAGTCGAGATCCGTTCCGGATCCATGATCCACGAGCCGAATACCCCTCTGCGAAAAGTTTATTTTCCCCTCTCCGGGGTGATTTCCCTGATGAATATCATGGAGGACGGCGCCTGCGGCGAGACCGCGGTATTGGGCAACGAGGGGGTGGAGGGGGTCGCCACCTTCATGGGTGGAGAGGCGAGCCCGGTCTGGAGCGTCGCCCAGGACGGGGTGACCGCTCTGCGAATGCAGGCCCGTCATGCGCGTGAAGCGTTCCTGCGGGGTGGCCCGTTCCAGCGGCAAATCCTCCGTTACATCCAGGCGTTGATGCTGCAGATGGGGCAAGTGGTGGTCTGCAACCGGCACCATACGGTACGCCAACGGCTTTGCCGGTGGCTCCTGTTGAGTTTCGACCGGATCGGCGCCCCCGACATGTCCATGACCCAGGAGAACATGGCCAATATGCTCGGCGTGCGCCGCGAGGGAGTGACCTGCGCGGCCCGCGCATTACAGGACGAGGGGTGTATACGGTATGCCCGGGGCCGGATCACGGTGCTGGATCGTGCGCTCCTGGAGAACAACGCCTGCGAGTGCTACCACGTGATCCGTCAGGCCTATCCTCCGAAAGGCGGGACAAAGTAAGGGGCCACGCCTTTCGGGCAATGAATCTCCCGCCGCCGTAATGTATCTGATCGCACATAAGCGATCCGGTGCACTCGTTATCCTCTTTCCGTCATGATGATTAACACTGGGCTCCCTGGGGAAAAAGAGATCCCTTTACCTGAAAAAAACAGAAGGTGGCGGAGGGTTTGTGAGAATGGAAAATCAGCTTCAACAGGCGGTGAATGACAAGGCGTCACCATGGGTGGGTCGGGATACGCGGGCCGGTCTGGTCAACAGCCAGGAGGCGTTGGAGCGGGTTCAACGGTTGGTGGAATCCGCCGCGGAGACGGGCGTGGAGCACGCCGTCTGTTATATCGATCTCGACGATTTCCGGCGCATCAATGAGCGCGGCGGGTGGGATGCGGGAGATTGGGTGCTGTCGGAGGTTGGGGCGCGGCTCCATCGCCACGTTCGCCCCGGCGACACCATTGCCCGCATGGGCAGCGATGAGTTTGCGGTCATCATGAAACGGACGCCGCTGTTGGACGCCATCCTGGTCGCCCGCGCCATCCGGGACGATCTGGCCGGTTGGCGTTTCGTCTGCGGCAAGGAGGAGTGTGCATTGGCGGTAAGCGTCGGTGTCGTCCCCATCGTGCGGGACAGCAGCGATGCGGTGGAGGTGCTGGCCGCGGCCGATGCGGCCAGCCGCGCCGCGCGGGAAGGTTTTCCACGCCGCCTGCGAGTCGCCGCCGGGAGGGGTACGTTGCGGATCCAGTCGGCGGCATGACATGAGCCCCTCATTTTCGGGGCTATTTGTTGTAAGAACATAGGGGTGTGTGGAGGTGTGGCGGGGCAACGTGGAGGGATCGCCATGACGAAACACATCTTTGTGATCGGTCTCGATGACGCCCATCTGGAAGAGTTGAAGAGCGTACGCGGCGCCGCCGAGTACGCGTTCCACGGGCTGGTGCCTTACGAAACCATCGTCCTGCCGCGCTCCTACCCCATGGAGGAGATCATGGGGGTAGCGCGGCGGACGTTGGAGGCGGCGCCGGCGGTGGACGCCATCATCGGCCACTGGGACTTTCCCACCACCTCGATGCTGCCGATCCTGCGCCGGGAGTGGGGGCTGCCGACACCGACCCTGGAGAGCGTCCTCTACTGCGAAAACAAGTATTGGAACCGCCTGGCCTGCGAGCAGGCCGTGCCGGAGTGTACGCCCCTGTTTCAGGGTATCGATCCGTTCAACCCCGACCCGCTCGCGGCGCTGGTACTGGAGTACCCCTTCTGGCTGAAGCCGTCGGTGGCCTTCTCTTCGTACCTGGGCTACCGCATCGACGGCGGGACGCAATTCGAGGAAGCCATCGCCACGATCCGCGAGAAGATCGGCCTCTTCGCCGATCCCTTCGACTACGTGGTCCGCCAGGCGCCCCATCCGGAGCGGTTGCCGCAGGTCGGCACTGGCTCCACCTGTCTCGCCGAGGGGATCATCGGTGGGGAGCTGTGCACGCTGGAGGGTTACGTCTACGACGGCGAGGTCGTGGTCTACGCCATCCTCGACTCGCTGCGCGGCTCCAACCAAGTCAGCTTCTTGAGCTACCAGTACCCGTCCAAGCTGCCGCCGGGGGTGCAGGCGCGGATGGAGGCGGCGGCGGACCGGCTGCTACGCCACATCGGTCTCGACTGGACGCCGTTCAACATGGAGTTCTTCTGGCACCGGGAGAGCGACAAGGTCTGGTTGCTGGAGGTGAACCCCCGTATCTCCAAGTCCCACTGCCCGATCTTCCGCCTTGCAACCGGCGCCTCCCACCACGAGGTGGCCATCGATATCGCCCTGGGGCGGCGGCCGGACTTTCCCCGTGCCGAGGGCAGCTATCCCATGGCCGCCAAGTTCATGCCCCGGGTCTACGGCGACGCGGAGGTGACCCGCGTCCCCAGCGAGGACGAGTTGGCCGCCGTCCACCGGATCTATCCCGAGGTGACGATCCAACTGCACATCGAGGAGGGGATGCGGCTGTCCGACCTGAAGGCCCAGGACAGCTATAGTTTCGAGATCGCCGACATCTTCCTCGGCGGCGCCGATGAGCAGGCGTTGCACGACAAATTCCGGGAGATCATGAGGTACCTGGATATCCGGTTCTCCGACGTATTGCCGACCAACTACGGTTGACACCTGCCCCCCGATGGGGCTGGGCGGCCGACGGGAGGTTCCATGGTGAGACGCACCTCCTTGATTGACGCGGACCACATCCGCGACCGGCTGGTGTCGTTGATCCGCATCCCGTCGGTCACCGGCGAGGAGGACGCGGCGGTGGCCCAGGTGGCCAATTGGCTCCAACAGTTGGACGCCGAGATCGACTACTGGAACGACGGCATCGCCAGCCTCCAGCGGGACCCGCGCTACCCTGGCCACGAGGTGGAGCGGGCGTGGGCGCCGGTGGTGGTGGCGGTGATCCGTGGTGAGCAGCCCGGCCCCACGGTGCTGCTCACCGGTCATATCGACGTGGTCCCGCCCGGCGACTACTCGCTGTGGCAGGATGAACCCTTCTCCGGCGTGATGCGCGGGGATCGCATCTACGGCTGCGGCGCCGCCGACATGAAGTCGGGCTTGGTAGCGGCCATGGCGGCCTTCGAGTCGTTCGCCGAGGGCGGACGCAATTTCCCCGGCCGGATCATCTTCGCCGCCGTTCCGGCCGAAGAGGACAGCGGCCTCGGCACCCTGGCCGCCATCCGTGGCAACTGGCGCGCCGATGCCTGCATCCTCCCCGAGCCCACGGTCTCCGGCGGCCACCCCGAGCTGGTGGTGGCCCACGCCGGCGCCATGTCGTTTCGGGTGCGGGTCACCGGCAAGGCGGCCCACGCCAGCAAGCGGCTCCAGGGCGAGAGCGCCCTGGATCACTTCATCACCCTCTATGAGGCGATGCGCGCCGACGAGCAGGCGCTCAATGCGCGCGAGACCGATCCGTTGATGAAGGTTCACCGGCTCCCGTACGCCACCAACGTTGGCATCATCAAGGGCGGCATCTGGTCGTCCAGCGTAATGGATTCACTGGAGGCGATGGTGCGGGTCGGGGTGGCGCTGGACGAGACGGTGGATGAGGCGGAGGCGCGGTTTCGGCACACCGTCCAAGAGGCGGTGAAGGACGATCCATGGCTGTCGCGCAACCCGCCCCAGATCACACGGCTGGCATCCGGCTTCGGATCGGCGCGGACCCCGGAAGATCATCCGCTGGTGGGGGCGGTGGCCGAGGCGGCCGAGGAGGAATTTCGCCGGGAGCCGGTGATCTCTGCGGCGCCGTACGGCTGTGATATGTCGGGCTGGGTGCGGCTGGCCGGGGTGCCCACTGTGATCTATGGGCCCGGGGATATCGATCAGGCCCACGGGCCCAACGAGTCGGTCTCCCTGGAGGCGACGTACAAGGTGGCCCGGACGCTGGTACGCGCCACCGAGCGGCTGCTGGAGAGTGATGTCGACGCCCTGCGTCTGCATCGCGATGCCGATCCGGGTGCGGTGGAGAACCCGGCGCTGGCCTCCACTACTACGCATACCGGGCGGCGGGGGTAGCCCGGTGGCGAGGGTGGTGGAGGCATTTCCCGAGGACGTGGAGGTCATCGAGAACGTCTGGATTCCGATGCCCGACGGGGTCCGCTTGGCGGCGCGGATCTGGTTGCCGCGCGGCGCCCCCGCGCGGCCGGTTCCGGCGGTGCTGGAGTACATGCCGTACCGCAAGCGCGACTTCACCCGGCTGCGCGATGAACCCCTGCACTACTACTTCGCCGGCCACGGCTACGCGTCCATCCGCCTCGATTTGCGGGGCACCGGTGACGCCGAAGGTGTGTTGCGGGACGAGTACTTGGAGCAGGAGCAGGATGATGCGGTGGCGGCCATCCAGTGGATCACCGCCCAGCCGTGGTGCGACGGCAACGTGGGGATGATGGGCCTCTCCTGGGGCGGGTTCAATGCCCTCCAGGTGGCGGCCCGGCGGCCGCCGGCGCTGAAGGCGATCATCACCATGTGCTCCACCGACGATCGCTACGCCGACGACGCGCACTACAAGGGTGGCTGCCTGCTCAACGAGAACCTGGCGTGGGGGGCCGCCTTCTTCGCCCTCAACGCCTGTCCGCCGGACCCCCAGATCGCCGGCGCCAAGTGGCGTGAGATGTGGCGGCAACGCCTG
>SKYL01000043.1 GCA_007127935.1 Halorhodospira sp.
GGAATTTTAATGAAATAAGTTGAAGTGAGCCACAAAGGTATTAAGTTAAACTGCAATATAAGGATCGCCACAAAGTCACGACGACACAAAAAAATATAACACTAAGGATAGAGCGCAAAGTATGGCAGGCATCCGGCATTCTTTGGTTTTCAGTCTCCTGTCTTTACTTCTGACATTTAACTTTTTACTTTTTTTCAAAAACTTGGTGACTTGGTGCCTTAGCGGCTAATTCGGCAAAGCATTTGCATGTAAATCATGAACTTTATATACCAAAATTAAATACCATGGCTTATACTAGACAGGATGCTAAAGAAATGTGCAATGCAACGGAACTGGAACTCTATGACCAAAGCCAGCCGCCCAAGATTTTTAAATTAAGTGCCGAAGACCTTAAGAAAAACATCAAAAGGACTAGGGATTTCCGTGATAAGAACAGGGATCTTTTCAGAAGGCAATCACTGGAAATGGCCGACTCTACCGGAAACAAAAGGGGCAACTCCCTTTCCGCCAATCAAAGAACCGAACAAAAAGCTGAACTGATGTCTGAAATGCTGGAGCGTTTTGAACAGCAGCTGGAAAATGTAGGGGAGTAAGTATTAAATTTACCGCAAAGAAAAAGAAGGGTGCAAATAATATGTCTCTAATTGAAAATAATTAGATTTTATTTGTGCCCTTTTTGGATGAAACATATTTGACCAGGGGTAAAATAATTGTCTTTGATTTTAGAATAGGGTCTACATTCTAAACATTTATTATCAGGTTGCATTTCTTCAAATCCAACCAAATTAATATTCTGTACCAACGGCACGGGAACCTACATTCAAAAAATTTTTCTACAAATATTTCGTACCTCACGGCACGATTTATTTCACTTATTAATTGTCTCATCAACCCTTACTTCTCAATCCCCCCCTCTCAGCGCCTAGTGATCTTTCCATTTCTCACCTCTTACTTTTTACTTCATACCAATTTTCCAATATATGGTAAGTACTATGTTTCCGCTCCGCGTCACTAGATATCTCCGCGCGCTCCCTTCGTCCGCTTGGTACTAATGACGTTTGGAAATATGTGTATGGTATTCCGGATAAAGTTCAACCCACTTCGGGGTTGGTTTAAATAGCAACGCTCCTGCCCCTGGGTTATCACCCAGGGCTACTGAAGAGTTTGACCCACTTCGGGGTCGTGGTATTTTTGACTTCTTGCCTTAAAGAAAAATTTTACGCCCTTTGCTTATTTTTCCTTTCTAGACTTTGTATGATTCCATCGTCATATCAGTTTGTGTGTTTTGGCAAAATATTCCGCCTACTTAATGACGTGTTGTCTTGTGCTCGTTTTAAAAAAAAAATCTCTGCACAATCTTTGCGTTTTTCTTAGCGTACCTTGGCGGTGAAAATTTTTACGTCATTCTCTTCTTGTGAATTTGCAAAATATAGGGTCTCGATATGACAAAGATGTTTGTTTCGGTCTTCTGTCTTCGGTCTCCCCTACCTACGGCAGGCAGGCGTCCTTTCCTTTTTACTTCCTCTCACTTTTTACAAATTTCCTCTATGTTCTCAGTACCAGCCGTGGTGATACATCATAATCCTCCCTATATTTGTGAACCAATGGCCGTATAGTGGCTGTTAGACAGTGGAACCTCATGGACCTTGAACCCATGAAAAACATCTAAAATGACATCAAGAAAAAGAGTAGTAGTGGGTCTGTCCGGTGGTGTGGACAGCAGCGTGGCAGCAAGTCTGCTCCTAGACCAGGGATATGAAGTGATCGGCATGTTTATGAAAAACTGGCACGATGAGTCTGTCACCATTTCCAACGAATGCCCCTGGATGGAAGACAGCACCGATGCCATGCTCGTAGCAGAAAAGCTGGGCATCCCCTTCCAGGCCATCGATCTCAGTGAAGAATATAAAGACCGCATCGTGGATTATATGTTTGCCGAATATCAGGCAGGCAGAACCCCCAATCCCGATATCCTCTGCAACAGGGAAATCAAATTCGATATTTTTCTTAAAGCTGCCAAAAAACTTAAAGCGGACTTTGTCGCTACCGGGCATTATTGCCAAAAGGATACCATAGTAAAAGACGGCAAGGAAATCCACCGCCTGATCGCGGGTGCGGACAATAATAAGGACCAGAGTTATTTTCTCTGCCAGCTGAACCAGGAACAGCTATCCATGGCGCTCTTTCCAATAGGACATCTGCAGAAACCGGAAGTAAGGGCTGTCGCCAAGGAAAGGGATCTGATCACGGCCGATAAAAAGGACAGCCAGGGACTTTGTTTTATTGGCAAGGTGAAATTGCCTGATTTCCTTCAGCAGCAATTGAAACCCAAGAAAGGTGAAATCATGGTGGTACCTGATGACCTTCCCCTTTACCAATCCCAACAGATACCGGAAACTGATCCGGAGTACTGGGATCAGGAAACGCTGGACAACATCTGCCTTCCCACGAAATATACTGCGGTTCAGGGTAAGAAAATCGGTGAACATAACGGCGCGCACTATTTTACCGTCGGTCAAAGAAAAGGACTGAATGTGGGAGGTACCGGCAAGCCTTTGTTTGTCATACATACGGATACTAGCGACAATATTATCTATACCGGTCTGGGAGAAGATCATCCCGGGCTTATGAGGAAAGGGCTTTTTGTGAAAGCAGCTGATGTTCATTGGATCAGGGAAGACCTCCGGTTGGAAGCA
>SKYL01000096.1 GCA_007127935.1 Halorhodospira sp.
GTGCCTGGTGGTACACTACGGCCCTGTTCGCACGCGGCCGGGACGCCCGATGGCCACGATTTTCTGGGTGGAAGATCAGTCCCACTGGATCGAGCGGTTCAAGCCGGCGCTGGAAGCCACCGCCTTTGACGACCGCCCCACCGAGGTGCGGGTCTTCAAGTTCGCCGAGGCGGCCTGCCAGCACATCCGCCTGGCCGGTGACGGCGACCGCCCCGACCTCGCCCTGCTCGACGCCCACATGGGCGGCGACGACGCCGCGGGGTTCGCCGTCTCGCGGGCGCTGCAGCGCAAGTGGCCCGGACTGCCGATCCTCTATCTCTCCGAGTACAGCGGCACCGACATCGAGCAGCAGGCCTTCGAGGCCACCGGCGCCCGGGACTTCATCGCCAAGCACCAGCGCAACATCGAGTCGGTGCTCTGCTGGCGCATCCAGGCGGCGCTGCGCCAGCAGAGCGCGTCCCGGCCGGGGCCGGAGCGGGACGACGGCGTCCTGCGCAGCGGCGGCCTGACGCTGGACACCACCACCTGGGAGGTCTACTGGCAGGGCACGAAGCTGATGAACCCCGCCAACCCCAAGCGCCCCTTGGCGCCGACACCGCGCAAGATCCTGCGCTATCTTGTGGAGGCGTCGCCCCGCCCCCTCTCCACCTGGCAGATGGCGGACAAGCTCGACGCCGACCCAGAGCGCTTCTCCTACGCCAACTACCGGCAGCACATCCGCACCCTGCGCCGGTCGTTCGATCAGGCCATGGGCGGCGAGGGGCGCTTCACCGCCCTGTGCAAGGCGGGCCGGGGGATCGTCACCTTCGGCGACGAGGAGGCGTACTGTTGGAAACCGGTCACCGGGGACGGCCCATGAACCGAAATGCGGATCTCACGCCCGCCGGGCCGGTGCGGCGGGTCTCCTACCCGTGGCTGAGCGTCCTCGGCGGCGTGCTGGCGGTGGCCTACCTGCTGTTGCTGGCCGAACCGGAGTGGGCCGCCCTCCTCGACCTCCCCACCGAGTGGTTCCGGGAGGAGGTGCGGTACGCCGTGGCCGGGGGATTCACCCTGCTGCTCCTGTTCGACCTGCACCGCCACCGCCGCCAGTCCGTGCGCCAACGGGAAGACCTGCTGGCGCTGCGCCACCACGTCGACGCCCTGTGGGAAAGCAAAAAGCGGCTCCAACTCAAGGCGCACACCTACTCCAGCCACGCCGACAAGCTCAAGCTCTTCATCAGCGACAAGCTGCTGGAGTACATCGAGTACGACGAAAAGTTCCTGCACTTCAAAAGCATCGCCGCCGAGGTGCGCCACAACGGGGTGATCAGCTTCGACAAGGTGCAGACGGCCCTCCACCAGGCCCTCGCGGCGGCGGAGGCTGCCGCCCCCCAACCCGAAGGCGCGGACGGCGATCCGGCCGCCGACTACCGGGCCGCCCTCGACGCCATGCGCTATCTGTGGGACCTGCTCGACCTCTCCACCGCCGAGAACCTGGCCCTGCACATCGGCAACCTGCTCTGCGAGTGCGAGGAGCAGTACTACCAACGCCTGCTGCATGGGGAAGACGCCGCGAAAGCCCCTCGGGAATCCACCGAGCCGCCGCCGTGCGACCCCGCCTACTCCCCGCAACGGGCTGCTTTGCGTGCCCTGGAGCTGGCCGTCCACAAACCGCTGCCTCCGCCGGCGGAGGGCGAGGCGTACACCCTCGACAACGGCCGCTGGCGCGTCCACCTGGAGCCGGCCGGCGCGCTGTTGGGCAACGAGAACCACTACGTGCTGCTGCTGGAGAACTTACTGAAGAACGCGCAGTTCTTCTCCGGCAAGCGGGGTTACAAGGCGCCCTTCGCGCCCATCGCGGTGCGGCTGACCGAGGAAGAGGGCCAGGCCGTCCTGCGGGTCTACAACCGCGGGCCGCACATCCGCGACGAAGACCGCCCGAACCTCTTCCAACTCGGCTTCTCCACCCGCCGGACGCGCGAACAGCACGGCCGCGGGCTGGGACTCTACTTCGTCGACCAGATCGTTAGAGGCTACGAGGGCCGGATCACCGTCCACAACGTCCGGACACCGGAGACCCGCTACACGGTACGGCTCGCCCTGGAAAGCGGCGAGGTGATCACCGACTGCGTGGATGTCGCGCTCGACGACGGCAAGCCACACTGCCGAACCGCCGGTGGCGAACCGGCACCCATGCGGGAGTGGACGTTCAAGTCCCCGCTGCGCGGCGTCGAGATCACCCCGGACGGCGACCCGGAGACGCGGCGGCTGGAAGGGTTCGCCGCCAAGGGCAGACAGAGCCGCTTCGACCCCTACCGCCCGGAGCACCCACCGTGGTGGCTCCACTACCAGCCCAAGCGCAACGCCCACCGGATCGCCTTCGAGCCGCTGGAGATCGGCGGCGTCGACTTCGAGGTCCGTCTACCCACGGCGGAGCAACGCTTGGCCAGCAGCGAACTGGCCCACGACGACGACATCGACGCCGAGGTGGAGCGGCTCGATGAACAGTTCCGCGCCCGGGCGGATCTCTGACCGGCGGTTCCGTGCCGCTACAACACCCGCGACTCCAGATGCGCCGCCAAGTCCCGTTCCCCCTCCACGCCCCGGCGCCCGAACTCGGCCAACGCCTCCACGGCCACGTCCGACCAGTGTTCGCGGCCGGCCTCGGCCGCCCGTGACAACGCGGCGGCCCCCTCGCCGCGCCGCCACGCCTCGTA
>SKYL01000060.1 GCA_007127935.1 Halorhodospira sp.
CGGCTCGCCGACGGGGACGATCTGCAGCGCCTGCGCGGCAACCCTGAAGTCGCCGCCAAGATAAAGACCTGAGAACAACGGACGGAGCGCGGCCCTGATCCAAGAACTCCCCTTAGGCCTGCTGTTCACCGCCCTGGTTGCACTCATCGTGCTGTCGGCGTGCTTCTCCGGGTCGGAGACGGCGCTGATGGCGATGAACCGCTACCGGTTGCGCCACCTGGCCCGCTCGGGCCACCGCGGAGCACGCATCGCGGAGCGGCTCTTGAAACGGCCCGACCGGGTGTTGGGCGTTATCCTGCTGGGCAACAACTTCGTCAATATCGCCGCCTCCTCCCTGGCCACGCTCATTGCCTTGCGCCTCGGCGGCGAAGGGGCCATCGCCATCGCCGCCGGGTTGTTGACGCTGGTGATCCTCATCTTCGCCGAGGTCACCCCCAAGACCTTGGCCGCCGTCCACCCAGAGCGGCTCGCCTTCCCCGCTGCTTATGCGCTGTGGCCCCTGCTGCGTCTGCTCTACCCGCTGGTCTGGCTCGTCAACACCGCGGCCAACGGCCTGCTCGCTCTGCTGCGGGTCCGGGTGGAAGACCTCTCCGCCGAGCATTTGAGCCAGGAAGAGTTGCGCACCGTGGTCAACGAGGCCGGCGGCCTGATCCCCCGGCGCCACCAGCGGATGCTGCTGAACATCCTCGACCTGGAGGAGGCCGCGGTGGAGGACATCATGATCCCTCGCCCCGATATCGTCGGTATCGACCTGGAGGAGCCGTGGCACCAGTCGGTGGAGCGGCTGATCCACAGCCCCTACAGCCGGTTGCCGGTCTACCACGGCACCGTGGACAATGTCTTGGGCTTCATCCACGTGCGACGGATCATCAGTGAACTGGTCCGGGGCGATTTCACCCCACAAGACCTGGAGGCGCGGCTGACCGCCCCACTGTTTATTCCGGAGGGGACCGGGCTCCACACCCAGTTGTTGAACTTCCAGCGTCACCGCACGCGGGTGGGCTTGGTGGTGGATGAGTACGGCGATATCCTGGGGCTGGCGGCGTTGCAGGACATCCTGGAGGAGATCGTCGGTGAGTTCACCACCGATCCGCAGGAGCAGACACGGTCCGCCCACCGGAAGGAAGACGGCACGCTGGTGGTGGAGGGGCGGATCAGCGTGCGGGAACTCAACCGGCTCCTGGGAGCCGACCTGAGCACCGACGGCCCCCGCACGCTCAACGGATTGATCCTGGAGAAATTGGAGAGTATTCCGGAGGCCGGCACCAGCCTCCTGCTGGACGGCTACCCGGTCACCATCGTGCAAACCCAGGGCAACCGGGTCAAAGCAGTGGAGATTCAGCCCCACCGGGTCCGCCCGGTCAACTCGCCGCGCAAATCGCCGGGCGCCTGACCGGTGGTCCGCCCATTCAGATGGTGGAGACCTCCTGCCACTCCTCATCGGTGAGGAGCTTGTTGGCGTCCACCAGGATCAACAGGCCGTCCTTCCGGCTGACCACGCCGTAGATGTAGCGGGACGACTCCTCGTTACCCACGTTGGGGGCGGTGTCGATCTCCGACTCCTTGACGGTGGCCACCTCGGCCACGCTGTCCACCATGATGCCGGCGATGTTGTTGTTGGCCTCGATGACGACGATCCGGCTCTCCTTGTCCGCCTCCCGGGTCGGCAAACCGAAACGCAGACGGGTATCGATCACCGTGACCACTTTGCCGCGCAGGTTGATGATCCCCATGACGAAGTGCTGCGCACCGGGCACCGGGGCGATCTCCGATGGAGGAAGCACCTCCTGAACCTGCATGACGTTGATGCCGTAGCTCTCGTCATCGAGCCCGAACGTAACCCACTGGCTCACCGGGCCTTCGTGCTGTTCTTGCTCTTCTTGCTTCTGTGCTTGTTGTGCCATCGGACCCAATCACCCATCCGCTAATGGTTTACGACTGGCGGTCTACAGCAAAAGACCACGCACGATCTACTCCGCGCCCCGCTCATTCTGCCCCTTCGCATGGAACAAGACCAGACCATCCGTACCGGAAATCACTCGCCGCCTTCTTGATCCAGGAGTTGGGCGAAGGCGTCGGCATCCATCAGGGCACAGAGGTGTTCCCGAACCGTGCCGGCCAGCCAGCGCCTCCGCCCCCTGGCGGATCGCCACTGGACCTGCTCCGGTTCCAACCGGATCACGTCCGAGACATCGCGGCACGAGAAGGCCCAGCTTCCGTCACCCACCACCAGGAGTTTACGCGGCTCCAACTCATCGGGGGGCGGCCGACGGTCGGGTGGAAGCACCAGCTCCGCCGTATTGACCACGCGGACCTGCTTCCCCCGGTAGAAGAACAGCCCGTGCATCCACGCCGGCTGGCGGGGCGTCGGTGATACCTCGTCGGTCCACGGCACCACGCTCTGGAGCTTGATCAACGGTACCGCCAAGCGCAGGGGACCGACGTGGAACAGCAGCGCCTGAAAGTAAGGGCGCGACCACGCCGGCGGTCCATCTTCGACCTCCCCCCTGACGGGTCCGGCGGGCGCCACCGTGATCTCCGGTTCTGGTTCGGGTGGCAGTTCCGGCACCACCACCGGTGGCGGCTTGGAAGGCGGCGCCACTTCGGGCAGCGGCGGTCGCGGCAACTCCACGGCTTCCTTGACAGGAGCGGCAGCCGGCTCGGGAGGCGGCGCCGGTGGCGGTGCGCTCCGC
>SKYL01000268.1 GCA_007127935.1 Halorhodospira sp.
ATCGTCGGCCCGCGGTGCTCCAGGAACCAGTTGCCGGCGGCCCCGCTCTTGATCACGTCGATGACCCGCTCCATGTCGAGCCCCTCGGCCTCGCCGTAGGCCAGGGCCTCGGTCACCGCGCTGTTGATGCCGGCGGCCATGATCTGGTTCACCGCCTTGGTCGATTGGCCGGCGCCCACCGGCCCCATGTGCGCGGCCTTGCCGCTGATCACCGAGAGCACCGGGCGGACCCGCTCCAGCACCGCCTCGTCGCCCCCGACCATCATGACCATGGTGCCGTTGCGCGCGCCCTCGACCCCGCCGGAGACCGGCGCGTCGAGGAATTCGGCGCCGGCGGCGCGGACCACCCCGGCCACCCGGCGGGCGGTCTCCGCGGCGACGGTGGAGGTGTCCACCACCACCTTGCCGGGGGCCAGCGCGGGCTGCATGGCATTCACCACCTCCAGCACGTCGGCGTCGGCCGAGACGCAGACGATGATCACGTCGGCGTCGGCGGCCACCTCCGCCGGGCTCTCCGCCACTACCCCTTCATGCTCCGCGGCGAAGGCCTCGGCCTTGCTCCGGGTCCGGTTCCAGACCGCCGCCAGCAGACCCGCGCGGGCCAGATTCGCGGCCATCCCAAGGCCCATGGCCCCCAGTCCGATCACTCCCGCCTTCATCGCTCATCCCTCCAGGTAGGTGCAGCCTTGCAGGCCCGCCTCCAGTTCGGTCAGGCAGGCACGCCGGTCGGGCTCCGCCAACCCCGCCGCCGCCACCCGGCGGCGGTAGGCAGCGATCAGGTCCCGCTCGTCGAAACCGACCACACGCAATACACCACCCACGGTATCGCCCCGGCGCGCCGAGGTAAAACGGTGGCCGCCTTGATCCACCTCGACGTTGACCGAATCGATGTCGCCGAAGAGGTTGTGCATGTCGCCCAGGATCTCCTGGTAGGCGCCGACCATGAAGATGCCCAGCCACACCGTCTGCCCCGGCACGGCGGCCGGGAGCGGCAGGGTGCGCTCGATCCCTTCGCCGTCCACGTAGTAGGTCACCGTGCCGTCGGAGTCGCAGGTCAGGTCTTGGACCACGGCGCGGCGGGCCGGCGGGCGGTGGAGCCCGGCCAGCGGGACGATGGGGAAGATCTGGTCGATGGCCCAGACGTCGGGGATCGACTGGAAGACCGAGAAGTTGGTGAAGAGCTTGTCCGCCAGCCGCTCATTCAGCTCGTCCAGCACCTCCCGCTGGTGCGCCTTGGCCGGGTCGAGCCGCCGCAGCAGCGCACGGCCCACCGCTTGGTAGCAACGCTCGGCATAGGCCCGCTGGGTCAGGTCGAGCACACCGTGGAGATAGAGGCTCTGGGCCTCGGCGAGGTCGTGGCTCGCCTCGTGGTAGATCTCGGTGGCCGGGCGCCCCCCCTGCTCCACGACGGCGCGGTGCAGCCGCCGCAGGACCGCCGGGGCGTCGTCCGGCGGCGCCTCCGGGGAGTCCTCCACCGGACGGTGGGTGTCGATGACCGGCGTCACCAGCACCGCGTGGTGGGCGGTCATGGCGCGGCCGCTCTCGGTGAAGATGCGCGGATGCGGATGGCCGCCGTCGTCACAGACCTCCAGCAAGGCCTCCACCACGTTGTGGGCGTACTCGCGGACGGTGTAGTTCATCGAACAGAAGGCCCGGGAGCGGGTCCCCTCGTAGTCGACGCCGAGCCCACCGCCCACGTCGACCGTGGCCACCGGCGCCCCCAGGCGGCGCAAGTCGGCGTAGACCCGGGCGCCCTCGGAGAGAGCGCGGCGGATGTCCCGGATGTTGGCGATCTGCGACCCCATGTGGAAGTGGAGCAGCCGCAGGCACGGCAACATCCCGGCCTCTTCCAACTGTTTCACCGCGGCCAGCGCCTCGGCGGCGGTCAGGCCGAACTTCGAGCGCTCGCCACCGGTGTTCTGCCACTTGCCCGCCCCCATCGAGGCGAGCCGGACGCGCAGGCCGAGTTGCGGCTCGATGCCGAGGCGGCGCGCCTCGGCGACGATCAACGCCACCTCCGACGGCTTCTCCAAGACCAGGTAGAGGTCGAGCCCCATCTGGAGGCCGCGCAGGGCGAGCCGGACATAGCCGGCGTCCTTGTACCCGTTGCAGATCACCGTGCCGCCCGCCGGGGCCACCGCGATCACCGCCATCAGTTCCGGCTTGCTGCCGGCCTCCAGGCCGACGCCGCCCTCCCCGCCGGCGGCGACGATCTCTTCCACCACCGAGCGCTGCTGATTGACCTTGATGGGGTAGACGGGGCGATAACCGCCGCTGTAGTCCCGGTCGGCCATGGCGGCGGCGAAGGCGCCGCGCAAGGTCTCCACCCGGTCGCGGAGGATCGCCGGGAAGCGAAGGAGGACCGGCGGCGAGAGCCCTTGCGCGGGGAAGTCGGCGGTCAACGTCTCCAGCGCCACGGCCGGGCCGTCGGGCGTGCGGCAGGGGCGGACGACCACGCGACCGTCGCCGTCCACATCGAAGTAGCCCTCGCTCCAGCGCGGGACGTTATACAGCTCCCGGCCCTGATCCGCGCTCCACTGCTCGCTCATCGCGCCACCGTCCGCCACACTCGATAATGAACCACGGCACCCCGCCGCGCCGGCGGGGGCGATGATACTACCGGAACCCCCGGCCCGTCATGACGGGCTAGGCGGCGGCAACTCCGATGCGTAATATCGCCCGCCGTGGCCCC
>SKYL01000256.1 GCA_007127935.1 Halorhodospira sp.
CACCTGCAGCAGGCCCGGGTCGACGAGATCTTGTCGGCCGGGGAGCCGGACGAGGCGCGGGAAGAGGTCATCATCCAGACGCCCAAGGCCCGGATCAGCGGCCGGGGGCCGGCCCAGCGCGCCTATCTGGAGCGGGTCCGCCGGTTCGATCTCAACTTCGGCATCGGCCCCGCCGGGACCGGCAAGACCTACTTGGCGGTGGCGTGCGCCGTGGAGGCGTTGGAGCGGGAGCAGGTGCGCCGGGTGGTCCTGGTCCGGCCGGCGGTGGAGGCCGGGGAGCGGCTGGGGTTCCTGCCGGGGGATATGGCACAGAAGGTGGACCCGTATCTGCGTCCGCTCTACGACGCACTGTTCGAGATGCTCGGTTTCGAGCGTGTGGGGCGGCTCATCGAGCGCAACGTCATCGAGGTGGCGCCGCTGGCCTTCATGCGCGGCCGGACGCTGAACCACTCGTTCATCATCCTCGACGAGGCCCAGAACGCCACCGTGGAGCAAATGAAGATGTTCCTCACCCGCATCGGCTTCGGGTCGACGGCGGTGGTGACCGGCGATGTGACCCAGATCGACCTGCCGCCGGAGAAGACCTCCGGGCTGCGGGACGCGGTGGAGGTGTTGCGCAGCGTCAACGGTGTCAGCTTCACGTTCTTCACCGCCGCCGATGTGGTGCGCCACGCGTTGGTGCAGCGCATTGTGGAGGCGTACGACAGCCGTTCCGGGCTGCCGGCGGGCGGCAAGCGGAGGGGCAAGGGGCGGTGAGCGGCCCAGTGGTGGAGGTGCAGGACGCCTCGGGCGGCGGGGGAGGACCGGACGCCGCCGATGTGGAGACGTGGGTGGCGGCGGCGTTGGACGGCCGCCGCGACGGCGGCGAGATGACGGTGCGTATCGTCGACGAGGATGAGGGGCGCCGGCTTAATCGCGACTACCGCGGCTACGACCGGGCCACCAACGTGCTCGCCTTTCCCTTTGAGTCGCCGCCGGGGATCGAGCCGTTGCCGTATCTGGGTGACTTGGTCCTGTGCGCCCCGGTGGTGGCGCGGGAGGCGCGGGAGCAGGGCAAAGCAGTGCGCGCCCATTGGGCGCACCTGGTGGTTCACGGTACGCTGCACCTGTTGGGATACGATCACATCGACGAGGAGGAGGCCGTTCGCATGGAGGCCGAGGAGTGCCGGATTCTCGCCCGCTTGGGGGTTCCCGATCCGTACGCGGACGAGCCGGGGGGCGGCCATGGATGATGCCGATCCCCACCCGGAGCCGGCGGAGGGGCGGCGGAGTCAGAGTTGGCGGGATCGCCTCGGGCGGCTGCTGACCCAGGGGGAGCCCCGTTCCCGGGAAGAGTTGCTGGAGCAACTGCGGTCCGCCGAGACTCAGGGGCTGCTCGATCCCGACAGTCTGGCCATGATCGAGGGGGTGCTCCAGGTCTCGGAGTTGCAGGCCCGGGACATCATGATCCCCCGTTCCCAAGTGACCACCCTGGACCGGGACGCCGAGCCGCGGGAAATGCTGCCCACCATCATCGGCACCGCCTTCTCCCGTTTTCCGGTGACCGGCGAGACCAAGGACGATGTCATCGGTATCCTCCTGGCCAAGGACATGCTCCGGCTTTTCTGGGAGAAGGGGGATGAGTTCAGGATCCGGGAGATTCTCCGGCCGGTGCTCTTCATCCCGGAGAGCAAGCGTCTGGATGCGCTGCTCAAGCAGTTCCGGGAGAGCCGCAACCACATGTCGGTGGTGGTGGACGAGTACGGGGGGTTGGCCGGTATCGTCACCATCGAGGACGTGATCGAACAAATTGTCGGGGAGATCGACGATGAGCACGACTTCGACGAGGACGCGCCGATCCTGGCACGAGCCGACGGGACGTGGATCGTCAAGGCGGTGGCCGGGTTGGACGATTTCAACGAGATCTTCGGTGTTTCGCTCAACGGCGACGGGCTCGACACCGTGGGCGGCGTGGTGGCGCGGCGGTTCGGCCGGGTGCCGCGGCGGGGCGAGCGGATCTTCCACGCCGGTTTCGAGTTCCGGGTGCTGCGGGCCGACAGCCGCCGGATTCATCTGTTGCGGGTGACCCCGGTGGGGAAAGAGGGGCCGGGTGACCACGACTGAGGCGAGGCGTGGGACGGTGGGCGGCGCGGAAACCGGTGGCGGCACCCCCCGGTGGGCCGCCCGTTTCAGTATCACCCTGGCATTGTTGGCCGGGGCCGCGCTGCCGTTTGCCTTCTCTCCCTTCGATATCGCGCCGTTGGCGGTGATCGCACCGGCGGTGCTCTTCTTGATCTGGGCCACGGCGCCCCGGCGGCGGGCCCTCCAAGCCGCCTACGCCTTCGGGGTCGGCTATTTCGGCGTCGGCGTCTCGTGGGTCTTCGTCAGCATCCACGAGTACGGCGGCAGCGGCCCGGTGCTTTCCGGGTTGGTGACGGTGGGCTTTGTCCTCTTGCTGGCCGCCTTCCCCTTGCTGGCGGCGGCGTCGGCGCTGTGGCTCACCCGGCGGGCGGCGGTGCCGGCCGGCGGGGCGGTGGGCTGTCTGGTGGTCTTCCCCGCCGTGTGGGTTCTGGCGGAGTGGGTCCGCAGTTGGTTGTTCACCGGTTTTCCGTGGATTTTGCTCGGTTACGCGGCGTTGGATACCCCGCTTCAGGGGTTGGCGCCGGTGGTCGGGGTGTTGGGGCTTTCCGCCGTCCTGGCGTGGCTGGCCGGGGGGGTGGCGTGGGTGGTGCTGCGCCCCGGCCGGCGGCGGGGCGGGGTGTTGGCCGCGGCGGCGGTGGGGTTGCTCGCGGCTTCGGTGGCGGCCGACCGGCCCTGGGGGGAGGTGGACGGAGATCCGGTGGTCACCGCCGTGATCCAGGGCAATGTGCCCCAGGACGTCAAGTGGTTGCCGCAGTACCGGGATGCAGTCCGGGCGCGGTATTTCGGGTTGACCCGGGAGCGGCTGGGGGCCGAGCTGATCGTCTGGCCCGAGACTGCCATTCCGGAGCTCTTTCACCGGAGCGCCGGCGAGTTTCTGGAGCCGGTGGCGGCCATGGTCCGCGCCGCCGGTGGGACGCTGGTCTCCGGGGTACCGTACGGCGAGCCGGGGGCCGGTCCGATGCACAACAGCATCGTGGCCTTCAACGAGTCGCCGGCCTTTTACCATAAGCGCCACTTGGTGCCATACGGCGAGTACGTTCCCCTCCGCGATCTCTTCGGCCGCCGCCTCGACTTCCTCGGTGCCCCGATGGCGGACTACACCCCGGGACCGCGGCCCCAGCCATTGCCGGCGGGGGGGTATGTATTGGGCGCCACCGTTTGCTACGAAGTGGCGTATCCACGGGCCGTAGCGGCGGCGTTGCCCGAGGCGCAGCTATTGGTCAATGTCAGTAACGACGCGTGGTTCGGGGACTCGCTGGCGCCCCACCAGCATTTGCAGAAGGCGCGGATGCGCGCGGTGGAGACGCGGCGTTGGATGGTCCGCTCCACCAATACCGGGATCTCGGCCGTCATCGACCATCGCGGACGGGTTCGTGAGCGGGCTCCTCAGTTTGAGGCAACGACCCTGTTGGCGTCGGTGGAGCCGCGTTCCGGTGCCACGCCTTATGTGGTGTTGGGAGATATGCCGGTGTTGGCGGCGGCCGGCCTGGGCATCGTGGCGGTCTTCCTGCCGGGGTGGCGGCGGCGCGGCGCCGCCGGGTAGCCGGGCGACCACTACCGCGAGTCGCGGAGGGAGATCACCGGCCAGCCGCGGGCCTCCGCCTCACGGCGCAGTTCGTCGTCGGGGTCCACGGCCACCGGGTGCTCCACCTGGCGCAGCAGCGGTAGATCGTTGAGGGAGTCGCTGTAGAACCACCGCTCCCGGTCGTCGAGTCCCTCGTCCCGGAGCCAACGTCCCACGGCCGTCACCTTGCCTTCCTGGAAGGTGGGGGTGCCGGTGTGACGCCCGGTATAGTGGCCGCCCCGGCGCTCCGGTTCGGTGGCCAGGAGGGTCTCGATGCCCAGGCGGTAGACGATCGGCTCGGTGATGAAGCGGTTGGTGGCAGTGACCACGGCGAGCCGATGCCCCCGTTCCCGGTGCGTCCGGATTAGATCGAGGGCCGCCTCCAGGATCAACGGCTCGATCCACTCCCGGATGAACGCCTCGCGCCATCGCAGGAGTTGTTCTTCGTCGTGCTCGGCCAGCGGGCGCAGGGCGAAGGCGAGGAAGGCGTCGATATCCAGGGTGCCCGCCACGTACTGTTGATAGAAGCGCTCGTTCTCGGCGGCGAAGGTTTCGGCGTCCACCGCGCCCACCTCCACCAGATAATCGCCCCAGAGCCGGTCGCTGTCGCCGGCGATCAGGGTGTTGTCCAGGTCGAACAGCGCCACTTGCATCATCACTCTCCCGGTCGCGGTCACAGTCGTCCTTTCATGAGGGGGGTATTATAAAGGTAACGCTCTGATTGAGAAGCAGGTTGATCGTAGGGGAGGGGCGATCCGGATTGTCGCCGATACCCCGGATATGGAACAATGCGGTGGGATCACATGGGAGGGGGTGGGCCGAATGGTCGATGCTGACGGGTTTAGGCCCAATGTCGGGATCATCCTCGCCAACCGGGATGGCCGAGTGCTGTGGGCGCGCCGTGTCGGCCAAAACGCGTGGCAGTTCCCCCAGGGCGGCATCGAGCCGGATGAGTCTCCGCTGGAGGCGCTCTACCGCGAGTTGGGCGAGGAGGTGGGCCTCTCGTCCACCGATGTGGAGGTGGTGGGGGCGACCCGCCGCTGGCTGCGTTACAGACTGCCGCGCCACATGCTCCGGCGCCGGGGCGGTCGGTGCATCGGGCAGAAGCAGATCTGGTTTCTGTTGCGGTTGTTGGCCGAGGATGCGCATGTTCGGTTGGACGCCTGTCCCAACCCGGAGTTCGATCACTGGCGTTGGGTCGACTACTGGCGTCCGGCGCGGGAGGTTATATTCTTTAAGCGGCGCGTCTACCGCCAAGCCCTGCAGGAGTTGTCGGGATTTCTCAACAACGATCTCAACCATCCGGAACCGCCCATGATCGGTGAGGCGATCCCCCCAGCCGTCCGCCGGCCGTTGCGGTAAGGGTCGGCCATGCTCGAAACCCTTCACCGCGTCTCCCGCGAAGTCAATGAAGCCCCGGGGTTGCCCGACGCGTTGCGCATCATTGTCGATCGCGTTGCCGATGCCATGGCGGTGGATGTCTGCTCGGTCTATCTCCTCGATCCCGAGACCGGCGATTTTGTCTTGATGGACACCCGCGGCCTCTACCCCGAGTCGGTGGGGCAGGTGCGCCTGCGGCCCTCCGAGGGCTTGGTGGGCCTAGTGGCGGAGCGGGAAGAGCCCATCAACTTGGAGAATGCGCCTCAGCATCCCCGCTTCCGCTACTTCCCGGAGACGGGCGAGGAACGGTTCGGCTCGTTCCTCGGCGTGCCCATCATCCACTACCGGCATGTGCTGGGGATCCTGGTGGTCCAGCAGCGGGACCAGCGCCGCTTCGAGGAAGAAGAGGTGGCGTTCTTGGTGACGTTGGCGGCGCAGTTGGCGGGCGCCATTGCCCACGCGCGCGCCAGCGGGGGGATCGACGGGCTGGACAGCGGCGCGGTGGTGGAAGGCGGGCGGGCGCTCACCGGTCTTCCCGGATCGCCGGGGGTGGCGGTGGGGACCGCGGTGGTCTCCTATGCTCATGCCGACCTCGACGCCGTCCCCGATCGTGAGCCGGTCGACATTGCCGAAGAGGTCAGAGCGTTCCGGGAGGCGGTGGAGGCCGTCAAGAGGAAGTTCAGGGAGTTGGGCGGCCGGTTGGCGGGGGCGGTCTCTCCGGATGAGCAGATGCTCTTTGACGTCTACCTCCGGATGCTGGAGGGGGACAGTCTGGTCCGCGAGACGGTCGAGCGGATCGAAGCCGGAAACTGGGCGCCGGGCGCGCTCAGGCAGGTTATTGCCGAGCATGTGCGGGTCTTCGAGGCAATGGATGACCCCTATCTGCGGGAGCGGGCCAGCGATATCCGCGACCTGGGGCGGCGCATCCTGAGCCGGTTGCGGGAAGAGCCGGGGCGCAAGCGGGAGATCCCGCAACACGCGGTGCTGATCGGCAAGGAGGTCAGCGCCGCTCAGTTGGCCGAGGTGCCCCGGGACCGGTTGGTGGGGGTTGTCTCGGCCACCGGGTCGCGGAACTCTCATGTGGCGATCCTGGCCCGTGCCCTGGGGGTGCCGGCGGTCATGGGGGTCGATGACTTGCGGACCCGGCAGCTGGATGGCCGGGAGGTGATCGTCGACGGTTACTCCGGCCGCTTCTATGTGGAGCCGTCACCGACGGTGAAGCAAGAATACCGGCGGTTGATGCGGGACGAGAAGGAGTTCTCCGAGGGGTTGCAGGTCTTGCGGGACAAACCGGCGGTGACCCCCGACGGACGCCGGGTGGGACTCTATGCCAATACCGGTTTAATCTCCGATATTAACCTCTCGCTGGCCGCCGGCTGTGATGGGATCGGATTGCACCGCACCGAATTTCCGTTCTTGATCCGCGACCGTTTCCCCGGCGAGGAAGAGCAAGCGGTGCTGTACCGCAAAGTGTTGGAGCAGTTCAATCCCCGGCCGGCGGTGCTGCGGACGCTGGATGTCGGCGGTGACAAGTCCCTGGCCTACTTCCCGGTACAGGAAGAGAATCCGTTTTTGGGGTGGCGAGGGATCCGGCTCACCCTGGACCACCCGGAGATCTTTCTTACCCAGTTGCGGGCCATGTTGCGTGCCAATGTCGGCCTGAATAACCTCCATGTGTTGCTGCCGATGGTCAGCCGGCTGCAGGAATTGGAAGATGCCCGGCGACTCTTGGCCCGAGCCCGTGAAGAGTTGGCGGAGGACGGGGTGGAGACGGCGATGCCGCCCCTCGGAATCATGGTGGAGGTCCCGGCCACCGTCTACCAGATCGATCACTATTGTCGGCGGGCCGACTTCCTCTCCGTGGGGACCAACGACCTGACGCAGTACCTCTTGGCGGTGGACCGGAACAACAGCCAAGTGGCCAACCTGTACGACGAAATGCACCCATCGGTGCTGCGCGCGATTCAGGAGATCGTGCTGGCTGGACGCCGGCACGGGCGGCGGGTGACCGTCTGCGGCGGTATGGCCGGTGACCCGGCGGGAGCCATCTTCCTGATGGGAATGGGGGTGGACGGCCTGTCCATGAGCGTTTCCAGTCTGTTGCGCATTAAGTGGGTGGTGCGCTGTATTCCGGCCGCGCGGGCGGAGGCGTTGGCGTCCCGGGCGTTGGAGATGGAGTCGCCGGAGGAGGTGCGGGCGCTGTTCCACTCGGTCCTGGATGAGTACGAACTCGGTGGGTTGATCCGGGCCGGGAAGTGAGCGCACGGTTCCTCTTGTGGGAGTTGACAATAAGACGCATTTGCGATTATCTGGCAAAGATAGCGAGAGGGCCGTTGCCATGTACGTCTGTCTTTGCCGGGGTGTGACCGACCGCCAGATTCGGGAAGCGATTCGTAGCGGATGTGCCTCCCTGTGCGAACTCCGTTCGCAACTCAGTGTCTGTTCCGACTGCGGGAAATGTGCCGGAACCATCGAAGCGCTGCTCGCCGAGGGGGCGGGTGGAGCCGGCGTGGGCCGCGCGGTTCCGATCCAGAGCGGTGGCCCCTGTGCGGCCGGGTGACAAGAGGGGCGGCAAGCGCCCTTTCTTCCGTGGTACGGCCCAAATGCTACGCTTAAAAATAAAACGACCAGGAGGTCTGCGATGAAGGGCGACAAGAAGGTAATCGAATACTTGAACCGTGGGCTTCGCAAGGAGCTGACGGCCATCAGCCAGTACTTCCTCCACTCCCGTCTGGCCGACGACTGGGGCTTCGCCAAGCTCTCGAAGAAGGAGTATGAGGAGTCCATCGACGAGATGCATCACGCGGATCAGTTCATTCAGCGCATTCTATTCCTGGGCGGGCTCCCCAACCTTCAGGAGTTGGAGAAGCTGCGGATCGGTGAAAACGTCCGTGAGGTCTTCGAGTGTGATCTGGCCGGCGAGTACGACGGCCTGGAGTTGTACCGGGAGGCGGCCGCCTACTGCGACTCGGTGAAGGACTTTGCCACCCGGGAGCTCTTCGTCAAGATCATCGCGGACGAGGAGGGCCATGTGGATTGGCTGGAGACCCAGTTGGATCTGATGAACCGGGTCGGGGAGCAGAACTATCTGCAAACCTTGATGGGAGAAGACGGCGAGTCCGAGTAAGCCACCGTGGCGAGCCCCGGTGAGCCCCGGGCGATACCGATGAGGTGTCGCCAGGGCGCTAGAACGGTTTGATGACGGCCAGTACGACCGCCGCCACCAACGCCAGCACCGGAAGTTCATTGAAGACCCGGTACCAGACGTGGCTGCGGCGGTTGCGGTCCTCGGCGAAGGCCTTCAGGAGCCGGCCGCAGTAGAGGTGGTAGGCGATCAGCAGGGCCACCACCGTCAGCTTTGCGTGGAGCCACCCTTGTTCCAGGAATCCGGGTACCAGGTAGAGAAGCCAAGCGCCTAATGCCACCGTGGCGATGGCGCTGGGGTTCATGATGCCCCGGTAGAGTTTGCGCTCCATGATCTTGAACCGCTCGATGTCGGCGGTGCCGTCCGCCATAGCGTGGTAGACGAAGAGGCGGGGCAGATAAAAGAGAGCGGCAAACCAAGTGACCACGGCCACGATGTGGAACGCCTTGATCCACAAGTACAACATGTCTGAACTCTCCCTGAAGGTGTGGGAAGGTGGCGCCGCGGCTCATTGTAACGTGGATGCCTCTTGCCCTGGCCCCAGGTTCCGTATGCAGCGTAATATATGCGACTTATAGCATGGCAGAGCCGCCTCGGCGTAAACACCGCCGGGGCTTCGGAGGATGTATGGTCGAGGTAGGGATCGTCGGCGGCACCGGCTATACCGGCATGGAGTTGTTGCGGCTGTTGGCCGGGCATCCGGGTGTGCGTGTGGCGGAGATTACCTCCCGGGGGGAGGCGGGTACCCGTATCGATGCCCTCTTTCCGGCATTGAGAAATCAGTTCGACTTGGAGTTCAGCGAGCCCGATGTTCAGCGGCTGTCGCGCTGGGACGTGATCTTCTTTGCCACCCCCAACGGTACCGCCATGCGGATGGCGCCGGCGTTGTTGGAGGCCGGTTGCCGGGTGATCGATCTCGGTGCCGATTTCCGGCTGCGTGACGCCGCCCAGTGGGCCGAGTGGTATGGGATGGAGCACGCTTGCCCGGAGCTGTTGGCGGAAGCCGCCTACGGGCTGACCGAAGTGAATCGGAGCGAGGTGGCCGGCGCCCGTCTAGTGGCCAATCCCGGGTGTTATCCGACGGCGGTGGGGCTGGGGTTGTTGCCGCTGCTGGAAGAGGGTGCCGTCGCGGCCGAGACCGTGGTGGCCGACTGTAAGTCCGGAGTCTCCGGGGCGGGGCGGGGCGCCCAGGTCGCTACGTTGTTTGCCGAGGTGAATGAGAGTTTCAAGGGGTACGGCGCCAGCGGCCACCGCCATCAGCCGGAGATCGAGCAGACCATTCGCACCCTATGGCCTGATGCGCCCGCCGTGGTCTTTGTGCCGCATTTGGTGCCCATGAGCCGCGGTATGTTGGCGACACTCCATGTGCGCCTGGCCGACCCTTCCATCGACTTGCAGCGTCTCTATGCGGCACGGTACCGGGATGAGCCGTTTGTGGATGTTTTGCCCCCCGGCAGCCATCCCGAGACGCGCTGGGTGCGCGGGACCAATCTCTGCCACATCGGTATCCACCGGCCGGCCGGAGATGCGGGGCGGGCCGTGATCTTTTCGGCCATCGACAATCTGACCAAGGGCGCGGCGGGACAGGCGATCCAGAACCTCAATCGCATGGTGGGGCTGGATGAGCGCGCCGGTTTGGAGGCGCCACCGACGTTGCCGTAATCCGGTAGGAAGCCCTTGTAGTGCCGACCGGCTGTTAGAATAGGATCAAGATCCAACCATCGACCCCCGTGGGGTAAATGATATGACCGATGATGCAACCGTGGAGACCTTCGCACCCGCCAGCGATCTGTTGCGCCTCACGGACACAGCCGTGGCCAAGGTGCGCGAATTGATCGAGCAGGAGCAGAGCGATGGCCTCAAACTTCGTGTCTTTGTGACCGGTGGGGGCTGTTCCGGATTTCAGTACGGATTCGCCTTCGATGAGCGGGTGGCGGAGGACGACGCCGTCGTGGAGGCGGGTGACGTGCAGGTGGTGGTCGACCCGATGAGCGGCATGTACCTCACCGGCGCCGAGGTCGATTTCGTCAGCGGAATCGAGGGCGAGCAGTTTGTGATCCGCAACCCCAATGCCAACACCACGTGTGGCTGCGGTTCTTCCTTCTCCATCTGAAGCCCCAGTTTTGAGCGGCTCTTCGGTGGAGCCCTCTTAAGACGACACCCCGTGGTAGAC
>SKYL01000004.1 GCA_007127935.1 Halorhodospira sp.
CCACCGCGATGTAGAACAGCAACGCCGCGGTGCGGTCCGCCAGCCGCTGGGTCTTGGATTTCGATTCCTGGGCCTGTTCGACCATCTGCTGGATGCCGGCCAGGGTGGTGTCGTCCCCGACCGCATCGACCCGCACCCGCAGGCTCGAGTCGGCGACCACGGTGGCGGCCACCACCCGTTCGCCCTCCCCGCGCGAGACGGGGGTGGACTCGCCGGTGATCATCGACTCGTCCACATCCGCCGCACCCTCGACGATCTCACCATCGGCCGGCACCCGGGCCCCGGGACGCACCAGCACGACGTCGCCCACCTCGAGGTCGGTGACCTTGACCGTCTCGGTGTCACCGTCGTCGGTCACACGTTCGGCCTCGTCGGGCATCATCTCGGCCAACGCCGCCAGCGCCCCGCGGGCCTGGCCGACCGCGCGCATCTCGACCCAGTGCCCGAGCAGCATCACCGCGATCAACAGCGCCAGCTCCCACCAGATCTGGGTGTCGAACAACCCCAACGAGGTCGCCAACGACGCCACGTAGGCCACCGTGATCGCCATCGCGATCAGCAGCATCATCCCGGGCTGCCACGGACGGATCTCGCTCTTCGCGCCGGCCAAGAACGGCCACCCGCCGTAGAAGAAGATGATCGAACCCAACACCGGCGCGATCAACCCATCACCCGCGAACTGCGGCGCCGCGAAACCGAACCAGTCCTGGATCATCGGCGCCCAGATCACCACCGGGATCGACAGCACCAACGTCAACCAGAACCGATCCCGGAACTGCGCCGCATGATCACCATGACCATCATGCCCCGCGTGCTCGTCATGGCCGTCCCCGCCCTCATCAGCGGCGTGACGGGCCTCGCCGTCGTCGGCTCCGGCCCCGGATCCCTCGGGGCGGTCGGTGTCCTGGTCCCGGGTCGCTGCGTTCCGGCGTTGCATCGCGAGTCGTTCCTTCCGGTCTCGGCCTCGGGTCACGTGCTGAGTCGTCTGATGCCGATACCCCCCTACCCTATAAGATGCGCGACGACCGACCCGGGACCGTTCGGACGCCATCGACGGTGGAGGCTGCTCGGCGATCGTCTCCGTGCGTTCCGAAGAAGCCGGCGGATGGCAAGGCCGTATGGTCGACCGAACGGGCGTGGCCGAGCCTGCCTCGATGATGCGATGCTGCGAGACTGCGTACCCACGGGCGGGAGCCGCCGGTACGCCACGACACGCGGGAGGTGTGCTTATGGAACAGCTCGACCGGCTATTGAAGAACGCGTACCTGTTCGAGGATCCGAGGAGCTATCAAGCCGGGGTCCGCGACACGATCGCGATGTTCGAGAACGCTGCCGAGGAGCAGCGCGAGCGTGACGAGGTCGAGGTCGAGGAGATCCACGTCCAGGGCTGACCCGACGCGCTCAGGTGGCGCGCCACGTGCCGACGATCGCCCGCAGAGCCGTGACGAGCTCCAGGGGTCGATCGAACATCAGATGATGGTGCGCCTCCGGGATCTCGATGAACGGCACGCCCTGCACGGCGCCGGGCGCCCGCGTCAGCAGCTCGGCCATGTAGTCGCGCACGTCGTCGTCGATGATCGCCGAGCGTTGACCGGTGACCACCGCGACCCGGCACGCCGCGTTCGACAGCCCGGTCGCATAGGCCTCGGGGCTGGTCGGTCCGGTGCGGGACACGAACACCTTCGGGTCGAACTTCCAGGTCCATCCGCCGTCGAACTCGCGCAGACTGCGTCGCCCGACATGGTCGATCAGGTACTCGTTGGTGCGTGGCTGGGGAGGTACCAGGTGGAAGTGGGCGACCGCGGTGTCGAGGTCGTCGTAGACCTTCGGGTTGCGGAACATCGCGCCCCCGCGCCCCTCCTCGGACTCCGGATCGGGACGGCGCAGGGGCGAGTCCATCAGGATGGCGCCCGCCAGTGAGGCGCCCCATCGTTCCGCGATCAGCATCGTGACGAACCCGCCCATCGAGTGGCCGGCGATGACCGGCGAACCGGTCCCGCCGAAGGCCTCGGTGGCGGCCATCACCTCCTCGCCCCACACGCCCGGGTCGTAGACGGCGCGGTGACCGCTGTCGCCGTGCCCGGACAGGTCGAGCGCGACCACGCGGTGCTGGCTCGCGAGCTGTGGCGCGACGAACGACCACCACTGCGCGTGCGCCGCACCGCCGTGCACCAGGGTGAGGGTCGGCAGGTCCGGTGAGCCCCATGCCAGGACGTTGATCTCGGCTCCCGCGACCTCGACGCTACCCACCTCGGGTCGTCGGCTGATCGCATCGCGGAACCAGGCTGGATCCTGCTCGGGGGTGGGGGCGGACGTGGTCACGTGCGGCATCCTTCCGGACGAGGGCCGCGACGGCCTCGGACCATCGCGGCACGGCGAACGTTATCGTCGGGTTCGTTCCCCATCTCGTTGCCCCGTGACGTGCCTGCCGTTCGCCGCACCGGATGGTGTCCAGCACCGACGCCGGTAGCGTTGCAGGTCCGCCGCGACACCGAGTCGCGGTCGCCGAGTTGCATCCCGAGGTCCGACGTGGAAGAGGAACCGTCGGGCGAACCCCTCGAACACGTCGACCCCGACGATCCCGACGATCCCGACGACCTCGAAGGTGTGGAGACCTCGATGTCGCGGCTGCTGGCTCGAGCCAAGGGATGGTTGGCCCTGGTGGTGGCCGTCGCCCTGGTCCTGCCCTTC
>SKYL01000249.1 GCA_007127935.1 Halorhodospira sp.
GCCAACCTCCTCCTCTGCCTCCACGGGCTCCGGGGCATCGGATTCCCTGCCCAGGAACACATCGCGATAGGACACATACATCAGCGCCCCGAAGAACGGGACAAACAGAATGAATAACCACCCGGCGCTGGCGGCGAGCAGCCCCGCAGCGATCATCAGCAGACCCGTCACTCCCAGCATGGGAACCGGGTTCATGGCGTAGGCCCTGGGACCCATGCCCATGGCCGGGGGCAGCGGTGGATGGTGCAGCACCGTCATGGGCAGCAGAAACCACTGACCGAAGGCCAGCAGGACCAGCAGCATGGCCATGAGCGCGGTGCCGAAGATTCCCCCCGGAATCAGGATCGGCCCGAGCAGCGTCTGCCGCAGAGGCGGCTCCGCCGGGAGTCCATCCGCCCGCACGGGACTCCACAGGCCGGTCTGCTCCACAAGCTCACGGAAACCGCCGGCCAGTGGGTCCAGGATGGTTGCCAGCCCGCCGTGCAGGGCCATGACCGTCGCCGCACATCCCACCGCCAGCAGCAGCTCCGTATTCCCGGGAAATAGCTGATGCACCCGCGCGCGGCGGCCATGGTCGGCAAACCATGCCAGACGGATGAATACCATCAACGCCAGCGGCAGGCACAGCAGCATGCTGAAGCGGCGCACTGGCATCCACTCCAGCTGGTGCACTGCATAGAACACCAGCAGCACCAGGGCGAGCACTGCACCGGTCCAGGCGGCCTGACCCAGCAGCAATCGCACCGCCTCCCGGACCCACTCGCTCCAGGCATCCGGCTCCACCTCTCTCGGGCCCAGCGCAGACATGCCCAGTGTCCTTTTTCAGTGACTCGCGTGTCGGGAAGTGCGCATTGAAACCCAGACCGGGCGGGGGGTCAAAAGCCGAGGGTCTCGTCCAGCCAGGCGACAACGCCATCACGCACGTCCGCCCGGGCGAACGCCTGGGTGTGTCCAACATCGCGGAATCGCCACAGCTCCACCGGCGGTCTGGCAGCACTGTAGAGATCCCTGCTGTGGTGGGGCGGAACGATGACATCCTCCTCGCCTGCGATCAGCAACAAAGGGATGGGACTGACATCACGCACGTGGTCCACCGGAGCAAAGCGGTCACTGATGCCCAGGCTCAACGGCCACTGGAACGGCCAGGTCAGCCAGATCTCGCCGAATTTCTCCCGGGCGATGCCGCGATAGCTGCTGAAGGCGCTGTCAGCGATCAGCGCCTGGACGCCGTGGGCCTCACCCTCACGGGCAACAGTGGTGATGGCCACCGAGCCACCCAGGCTCTGACCCAACACCACCAGGGTGCCCTCCTCCACGTCATCCCGGCCGGCAACGTGCTCCAGAGCCGCCCGCGCATCCAGGTGGACACCCTGAAAGTCCGGGCGCCCCTCGGACAGGCCGAAGCCGCGATAGTCCGGCAGGAAGACGTTGTAGCCGCGATCCGGCAGCCAGTGGACGGCACCGATGTGGGTGCTGATGTTCTCGGCGTTCCCATGCAGGAACACGATGGTTCCGCGGGGCTCTTCCGCGGGCAGAAACCAACCATGCAACCGGGTACCATCCTCGGCCTGGAACCAGACATCCTCGTACTCGATGCCCACTGTGGCCGGATCCCAGCGATGCCCGGACTCCGGCAGAAAGAACAGCCGGCTGCAGCCCGCCAGCATGGCAACAACCGCCAGCAGCAGGACCAGTCGCCCCCGGCGCGTCGACCGACAAGGCGCATGCTCAGAAGTAGCCATAGAGGACGGCCTGCGCCGATGTTTCGTGAACGCCGAAATCCTGCTCACGGGAGACGCCGATCCGGAGTGACGCGTTGCGCGAGGCGATCACTGCCTGCCGGACGCCGACACGCCACCCGGGAGACGAGGCATCCGTGGACCAGACCCCCTGACCGCTCAGATGCCCGCGTAGCAGACTGCCCTGCCAGCGCAGGTCCACCCGCGGCCCGGCGAGGGCGCGACCGCCGTCATCAAGGCGCTCCGAGCCCCAGGCACTCGCCTGCACGCCGGCGTATGCCCAAAGTGGCGTATCGCCGACCTGCCAGATGCCACCACCGCCGCCATCGACGCCTCCCATCAGGGACCGGCCGCCACCGGGGCGCAGCCGCTGCTCGACGCCACCGCGGATATTCCAGGACCAGCCCGGGAAAAGCCGGTCGCGGGGGTTCAGTGACTCGATGTCGACGAACATCAGGCGTTCCAGTTCGACCCGGTCCCGGCCGTCGTCGAAACGGACCTCCATGTCGCCGTAGCCGATATGGGCCCCGGGAATGTAGCCCTCTGCTGGATCCAGGCCGTCATGGTAGGCCGGGCGCCAGTGCACACTGGCGAAGGCATCGCCGCCGCGTTCACCGCCGCCCAGCCCCAGACGCAGGGTGCCGTGCCCTTGGTCCGGCCGGGTCTCCGGCGTATCCGGGGCATCGGCGCCGTCTACGCCGGTGACCCGGCTCCGTGCCACCAGCAGTTCACGCAAGCGCTCGCGCTGGTCCTGCTCCCCGTCACCGGACTTCTGCCGGAAATTGAGGTAATCGTAGGCCGTTTCCAGCACCAGGGCGCGATCCTGCTGATTTATCTCATCGTTGACGCTGCCGGGGTCGCGCTCGCCTTCCGCCAGTGCCAGCGTCAAGTCCAGCAACTCGGGCGACAGCATGTCGATCTGATGGTCCAGTCGCGTGCGCTCCGCAGGGC
>SKYL01000252.1 GCA_007127935.1 Halorhodospira sp.
CTTCGGCGAGGAGTTGGTGACCCAACACGGCGACACCGATCGCCGGTTGGAGGAACTCCGCGGCCTTCTTGACGGCTTCTCTGGAGAAGGGTTGGGGGCCGCCTTTCAGAGGGATCTGGAAGACGGCGTGGGGCGGTTGTCGGCCCTGGAGCCGGTCCGCCGGAGGGTGGTGGAGCGGAGCGTCGACGGGGCCGAGGCCATCGGCTACTACAGCGGCACCATCGCCGCTCTGCTGGAGATCACCGCCCACGTACCCAAGGCCGCCGTCCACGGCGACCTGGCGAATCTGGGGGCGGCGTGGTTCGCCTTCCTGCTGAACAAAGAGCACGCCGGCATCGAACGGGCGGTGTTGAACAACGCCTTCGCCGCCGGCCGCTTCGGCCCGGGAATGTTCCACCGCTTCAGCGGGCTGGTGGCCGCTCAAGAGGCGTATACCGGACTTTTCCAGTCGTTGGCCGTGGCGGAATATCTGGATCTCTACCGTCACACCGCGGTCGGGCCGGTGATCGAGGAGACCGAGCGATTGCGCCGGGTCGCCTTCGACAGTGGCGGTGGTGTCGTTTCAGGGGTCGATCCCGCCCACTGGTTCAAGGTGCAGACGCGCAAGATCGACCTCCTGGCCGACGTGGAGGAACAGATCGCCGCCGCAATGGCCGCGCGGGCGGCCGAGTTGGGAACCGCCGCCCGCAACGATCTGATCCTTTACTCGGCGCTCAGCCTCTTGGCCGTACTGATGGTCGGTTACTTCATCCGGTACACCCGGCGCGCCATCGTCGGCCCGTTGAACGAGGCGGCGCGGATCGCCCATCGGTTGGCCGACGGCGATCTGACGGTGCACATTCAACCGCGCTCCCAAGACGAGATCGGCCGCCTCTTCATGGCCATGGAGCGGATGGCCTCCCGGCTCACCGGGGTCATCACCGAGGTGCGTTCCATGGGCGAATCGCTCTCCAGCGCGTCGGAGCAGGTGAGCGCGACGGCCCAGACGCTGAGCCGGGGGGCGAGCAAGCAGACGTCTTCCGTGGAGGAGAGCACGTCGTCGGTGGAGCAGATGTCGGCGTCGATTGCCCGGAACACGGAGAACGCCAAGGTTACCGACGGGATGGCGGGCAAGGCGGCCAAGGAGGCGGCGGAAGGCGGCGAGGCGGTGCAGCAGACGGTGACGGCGATGAAGAGCATCGCCGAGAAGATCGGCATCATCGACGACATCGCGTACCAGACCAATCTGCTGGCGCTGAACGCGGCCATCGAGGCGGCACGTGCCGGGGACCACGGCAAGGGTTTCGCGGTGGTGGCGGCGGAAGTGCGCAAGCTGGCGGAGCGCAGCCAGGTGGCGGCCCAGGAGATCGGCGAGGTGGCGGGCAGTTCGGTGGAGATGGCGGAGCGTGCCGGGAACCTGCTGAACGAGATGGTGCCGTCGATCAAGAAGACGTCGGATCTGGTGCAGGAGATCGCCGCAGCGTCCGAGGAGCAGTCGGCCGGTGCCGGGCGGATCAACACCACCATCGGGCATTTGAACCAGGCGACCCGGCAGAACGCCACGTTGTCCGAGGAGTTGGCGGCCACCGCCGAGGAGATGAGCGGCCAAGCGGTGCAGCTCCGGGCCACGATGGCCTTTTTCAAGACTTCCGATGGTCCGGTGTGCGCTCAGGCGCCCGGCATGGCCGGTTAGGGGGTGGGGGCAATGGATATCACCCTGGACGATACCGAACTTGCCCTGTTCAAAAAGCTACTTTACGGCATCGCCGGGATCCACCTCACTCCGGCGAAGAAGGCGCTGGTGCAGGGGCGGTTGGCCAAGCGGGTCAAGCACTACGGCCTGGCCAGCTACCGCGACTACCACCGCCTGATCACCGAGCGGGAGGACGAGTTGCAGGTGGCGGTGGACCTGTTGACCACCAACGAGACCTACTTCTTCCGTGAAGCGAAACACTTCGAATGGCTGCGCGCGTTCGCCGCCGCCCGGCGGCGCAACGGGCGGCCGTTGCGGGTGTGGAGCGCGGCCTCCTCCAGCGGGGAGGAGGCGTACACCATCGCCATGGTGTTGGCCGACACGTTGGGCGACGGCCCCATGGCGCCCCCCTGGGAGGTGGTGGGGACCGACATCAGCACGCGGATGCTGGAGCAGGCCCGCAAGGGCCTCTACGACCAGCACCGGGCCCGGGACCTGCCCCGGCCCTACCTCCACAAGTACTGCCTCAAGGGCGTCGGCGGCCAAGCCGGCAAGATCCTGGTGGACCCGGCCCTGCGGCGGCGGGTGCAGTTCTCCCAGGTCAACCTGAATGAACCGCTGCCCGACGTGGGTGGGTTCGATGTGATCTTCCTGCGCAACGTGATGATCTACTTCCAGCCCGAGACCAAGCAGCGGGTGGTGGAGCGCTTGATCCACTGCCTGCGGCCGGGGGGCGGTTTTCTGGTGGGGCACTCGGAGACGTTGAGCGGGATCACCCGGTCGTTGACCGCCGAGGCGCCCTCCATCTACCGGAAGCCAGGGGGTGGCTCGTGATCGAGATCTATCTCCAGCCCGGAGAGTTCTGGGTCGGCGACCGGAACACCCGTATCCGGACCATTCTTGGCTCCTGTGTCGCCATGACAGTGTGGCATCCGGGGCGATTGATGGGGGGGATGTGCCACTTCATGTTGCCGCGGCGTCCGGCAATGGGTGCCATGGTTGGTACCGTCC
>SKYL01000091.1 GCA_007127935.1 Halorhodospira sp.
GGGATATGTTGGAGGAGTTGGCCACCGACGAGACCCAGCGCCGCTACGTCCATATCCAGCAGACGGCGGCGCAGAACCTGCTCGATTTGATCAACGATGTCCTCGACCTCTCCAAGATCGACTCCGGGCAGTTGGAACTGGTGGAGGTCACCTTCGATCTGCGTGACCTGGTGGACGAGGTGCTGGAATTGATGGGGGACCGCGCCCGGGAGCGGAACCTCGAGCTGATTGCCGACGTGCCGCTGGAGTGGGCCACCGTGCGGGGCGATCCCCGCCGGTTGCGGCAGATCTTGATCAATCTGGTGGGCAACGCGGTGAAGTTCACCCACCGGGGCGAGATCGTGGTCGGCGTGGCCCGCGATTCGGCACGTCCGGAGTGGGCGCGGTTGTCGGTACGGGATACCGGTATCGGCATCCCGAAGTCGCAGTTGGAACGGATCTTCGAGTCGTTCACCCAGGTGGCGACAACGGCGTCCCACCGCTACGGCGGGACCGGGCTCGGGCTCGCCATCTGCCGCCGTCTGGTGGAGCAGATGGGTGGCGAGATCGAGGTGGCCAGCCAAGTGGATGTGGGCAGCACGTTCACCGTCACCCTGCTGTTGCCGCCGTGCGACGAGGGGGCCCCGTTGGAGCCGGTACAAGATCTGGCCGATCTCGGCGGGGCGCGGGTCCTGGTCCTCGACGACAATGCCACCAACCGCTTGGTGTTGACGGAGCTGCTCCACCGCTGCGGCGGGGGGGTGACCGCCGCTCCGAAGGGGTGTGCCGACGGTGCGGATTTGCTGAGCGGTGCCTATGAGGACGAGTGTCCTTTCGATCTGGTGCTGCTCGACTGTCGGATGCCTGGGGTCAGCGGGCTGGAGGTGGCGGCCTATATCCGCGACCATCCCGCCCTGGGCCACCTGCCGATTGTGATCCTCTCCTCCGACGACCGCCCCGGCGACCTGCGGCGGGCCCGTGAGTTGGACGTGGTCTACCTGCTCAAGCCGGTGCGCCGGGCAACGCTGCTGCGGGCGGTGGGCGAGGCGCTGGCCCGCACCGGTGCCTGGGAAGGGACGACGGGACAGTCTCCTTTTGCCGAAGGGGTAAAGGGGGCGGTTGCCTCTTCCTCCGATCAAGGCGCAGGGCGCTGTTGCCCGGGAGGAGGGCTGAAGATCCTATTGGCGGAGGACAATGAAGACAACGTGACGCTGCTGGAGGCGTTCCTGCAGGGCTCGCCGCACTGCCTGGAGGTGGCGGTGAACGGCGAAGAGGCGGTGGCGCGTTTCCGGAAGGTGGGGGATTACGATCTCGTCTTGATGGACCTGGAGATGCCGCGCCTGGATGGATACGGCGCCACGGAGGTGATCCGCCGTTGGGAGCGCGACCAGGGACGCCCGCCGACCCC
This sequence comes from Halorhodospira sp., assembly GCA_007127935.1. Lineage (GTDB taxonomy): Bacteria > Pseudomonadota > Gammaproteobacteria > Nitrococcales > Halorhodospiraceae > SKYL01. Next base: position 1,388 of record SKYL01000091.1, read on the forward strand.
CATCCTGGCGCTGACCGCCCACGCGCTGCGCGAGCACCGGGAACGCACCCGGGCGGCGGGTTTCGATGCGCACCTGGTCAAGCCGATCCGCAAGCGGGAACTGCTGGCGGTGCTACACGAGTACGCGGCGAGCCGCTGAGAAGGAAACGCTGAACAAGCCGTCATTGCGAGCGAAGCGAAGCAATCTCCATGACGGGAATGGGTTTGCTCAGCGTGTCCTTATGGGTAAACCCGAACGGGCCTCTCTTCCGTCCGCAGGTTACCGGCCTCAGCCATCTCCGTACGGAGTGAAGCCAGCGCCTCAAAGGTCGACCCGTTGGTGGGCGCGGCCATGATGATGTGGCCCGCCAGACGGTCTTCGGCGTCACGTACCTCGGCGCCTTCCGCGGGGGGGGGGCCGTTGCCGGCAATACGGTAGAGACGCTGTTTGACGGTGCCCCGGTAGCGGGCCCGGGCCACCACCTCCTGGCCCGGGTAACAGCCCTTCGTGAAGCTCACGCCGTCCAGGTGGTCGAGGTCGACCATCTGGGGGATGAACCGCTCCCGGTGGGCGGCGCCGAGGTGGGGAACCCCCGCGCGGATCTCGGCCAAAATCCACGGTGACGGATCGTCATGGAGGGGGATGCCAGCCCGCTTTATCCAGGCGGTGATCGCTTCGTCGGCACCGGCCACCAGGTATCGGGGCGTCTCTCCCCGCAGGCGGACCACGTGTAGCCCATCTTCCCGGCGGAGATCGTCCACCGTTTGAGGCGGTCCCTCCAGCGTGCCGGTGAGGCCGATGACACGCACACCGTCTTCCACCGCGACGCGGACCTTGGAGCGCAGCACGTACATGGTGAGCTTTCGTGCGGTCTCCTCGGCCAATTCGTGGTCGATCAGAAGACGGTAACCGTCCCCGGTGGGGAGGACGCGCATCAGCGCGGTGATCCGGCCCTTGGGTGTGCAGAGCGCGGCCAGGGGTCCATGGGCCGCGTTCGGCGGCGGGATCTGGTTGGTCAGCAGCCGGTTGAGAAAGTCCTGCGCCTCCTCGCCGGTTACCGAAAGGGCGGCCAAGCGGTGGAGAAGGAAACAACCCTTTGGCGAAGATTGCTCGCTCATGGATCGAGGTGGTTCAGCAACGATTGAGCGCTGGGGTCGCGAAAGAAGATCGCGCCGAGCACCGAGGTGTCCAGGTGGATCACAGCAGATCTTGCCGTCGCATCTCTTCCACGGCCACGCCCTTGGCGGGCGGTGCTGCCGCTACCCAGCGCCGCAATCCCGACCAGTCGAAGGGCTTCTCCGGGGGCTCGGGGATCAGCCGGGCCACCGGTTTGCCACGACGGGTGATGACGATCTCTTCACCAGTGCTCACTTCAGTGAGCATGGCGGCGAGGCGTGCCTTGGCATCCGCCACGGTCGTTGTCTTCATCGTAACCAGCCCGCACCTATGAGTCATCTGTGCTGCTTATCGTGCCACCAGTTGGTCATCTGGTAAAGATGACCACGTGATGCGTGTTTCCGAGAAACCAATCAGCCCTTCTGCTTGCAACATTGTGTCGCAGCTTATACTTTATGGCGCCGTTGCATTCCCTTATGGTGCGTTGCAAAATAGCACCCTCGCTGCGCGGAGCGTTCCCATGCAAACCAAGAACAATCGTCCGCTTTCGCCCCACCTGACCATCTATCGCCCCCAGATCACCAGCGTGCTCTCCATCAGCCACCGTATCTCCGGCGTCCTGTTGGCGCTGGCCGCGGTATTGCTGGTCTGGTGGTTGTCAGCCCTGGCCGTCGGCCCCGACTACTTCGCCACGGTGCAGGTGGCGTTGGGCAGTGGACTGGGACGGATTGTCCTCTTCTTCATGACCCTGGCGGTCTTCTACCACCTCTGCAATGGCATTCGCCACCTGGTCTGGGACACCGTCCACGGCTTCGAGCTGGAGGCGATTCGGCGGGGTGGGCAGATCGTTGTCGCCGCTGCCGTGGCGCTGACCGTGGTGGTGTGGCTGATCGCATATTTGGGGAGGGGCTGAGCGATGTCCGGTTTCGAGACGCCGGTGGCCCGCGCGCGCGGGCTGGGATCGGCCAAACGCGGGTATCGCCACTGGTGGGCGCAGCGCGTCACCGCGGTCGCCCTGGTGCCGTTGGTGTTGTGGCTCGGCTTCGGCCTCGCGCTCCACGGTGCCGCCGATTTCGAGACGGCTCGCGCCTGGGTCTCCGGTCCGGTGACCGCGGTGCTATGGATCGTGGCCCTGGTGGTGGCCTTCTACCACGCGGCGCTGGGCCTCCAGGTGGTCATCGAGGACTACGTGGGCGGCGACGGCATGAAGGTCGCCGCGATCCTGCTGGCCCAGGCCTTCTGTGTCCTGCTGGCCGTGGGCGGCATCGTCGCCGTCCTTCGCATCGCACTGGGGGGCTGAGGCGCATATGACGAATCCAATGAAGACGGTGGAGCACACCTACGACGTGGTGGTGGTGGGCGCTGGCGGCGCCGGCCTGCGCGCCACCTTCGGGATGGCCCTCCAGGGGTTGAACACCGCCTGCGTGACCAAGGTCTTTCCCACCCGCAGCCACACCGTGGCCGCCCAGGGCGGTGTCTCGGCGGCGCTGGGGAACATGGGCGAGGACGATTGGCGCTGGCACATGTACGACACGGTCAAGGGCTCCGACTGGCTCGGCGACCAGGACGCCATCGAGTACATGTGCCGCGAGGCGGCGCCGGCGATCATCGAGTTGGAGCAGTACGGCGTGCCGTTCTCCCGCACCGAGGACGGCCGTATCTACCAGCGGCCCTTCGGCGGCATGACCACCCACTTCGGTGAGGGGACCGCCCAGCGGACCTGCGCCGCCGCCGACCGCACCGGCCACGCCATCCTGCACACGCTCTATCAGCAGGCCCTCAAGCACGAAGCGGAGTTCTACATCGAGCACTTCGCCATCGACCTCTTGATGGACGACGGGGTCTGCCGGGGTGTGGTGACCCTGGACATGGAGACCGGCACCGTCCACATCTTTCGCGCCCACCTGGTGGTGCTGGCCACCGGCGGTTACGGGCGGGCGTATTTCTCCTGCACCTCCGCCCACACCTGCACCGGCGACGGCAACGGCATGGTGTTGCGGGCCGGATTACCGCTCCAGGATATGGAGTTCGTGCAGTTCCACCCCACCGGGATCTACGGCGCCGGCTGTTTGATCACCGAGGGCGTGCGCGGCGAGGGCGGGTACCTGACCAACAGCCGGGGCGAGCGGTTCATGGAGCGCTACGCCCCCAACGCCAAGGACCTCGCCTCCCGGGACGTGGTCTCCCGCTCCATGACCATCGAGATCCGCGAGGGGCGCGGGGTGGGCGAGAAGGCCGACCACATCCACCTCCACCTGGAGCACCTGGGGCCGGAGGTGATCCACGAACGGCTACCCGGCATCAACGAGACCGCCCGCATCTTCGCCGGGGTCGATGTGACCAAGGAGCCGATTCCGGTTCTGCCCACTGTCCACTACAACATGGGCGGCATTCCCACCAACCACTACGGCGAGGTGGTGGTGCTCAAGGACGGCAATCCCGATTCCGTGGTGCCGGGCCTGATGGCCATCGGCGAGGCGGCGTGCGTCTCCGTCCACGGCGCCAATCGCCTCGGCTCCAACTCGTTGCTCGATCTGGTGGTCTTCGGCCGTGCCGCGGCCCACCGGGCAACGGAGATCCTCGGTGGGCGGGGCGTGCCACACCGGCCGCTGCCGGAGGGATGCCCCGACCCGGCCCTGGATCGCCTGGAGCGCCTGCGCAAGGCGGATGGTGGCAAGCCCACCGCCCGTATCCGCGACGAGATGCAGGTGACGATGCAGAACTACGCCGCCGTCTTCCGCACCGGGGAGGTGTTGGACGAGGGGCGCAAGAAGATGGTGGAGGTGGCGCGCTCCCTCGAGGACGTGGCCGTCACCGACCGCTCCCTGATCTGGAACTCCGATCTGGTGGAGACGCTGGAACTGGAGAACCTGCTGGGGTGCGCGGTGACCACCATCGAGTCGGCCTTCAACCGCCAGGAGAGCCGCGGTGCTCATGCCCGCGAAGACTTCAGCGAGCGGGATGACGAAAACTGGATGAAGCACACCCTCTGCCGGCTGGACGGCGAGTACGGGGTGCATATCGACTACCGCCCGGTCCACCTCAACACCTTGACCGACGAGGTGGAGCCGATTCCGCCCAAGCCCCGGGTCTACTAACGCCCGGAGGGAGACGAGATGGCAGAGTTCAAATTACCGGCCAACTCCCGTATCCGGGAGGGCAAGACCCATAAGGCGTCCACCGCGGGCGGCAAGATCCGCCGTTTCCGGATCTACCGCTACGACCCCGAGACCGGTGAAAACCCCCGGCTCGACACCTACGAGTTGGACGCCGAGCGCACCGGCCCGATGGTCCTCGACGCGCTGATCCGGATCAAAAACGAGATCGATCCGACGCTGACCTTCCGGCGCTCCTGCCGGGAGGGCATCTGCGGCTCCTGCGCGATGAACATTGACGGCACCAACACCCTGGCCTGCACCAAGGGGTTGGACGAGATCGACGGCGACGTCACCGTCTATCCGTTGCCTCACCAGGAGGTGGTCAAGGACTTGGTTCCCGACCTGAGCCACTTCTACGCCCAGTACGCCTCGGTGAAACCGTGGCTGCGCACCGAGACGCCAACCCCGCCGGACCGGGAACGGTTGCAGTCGAAGGCGGAGCGGGATCTGTTGGATGGGCTCTACGAGTGCATTCTGTGCGCCTGCTGCTCCACGTCGTGCCCGAGCTACTGGTGGAACAGCGACCGCTACCTGGGGCCGGCGGCGCTGTTGCAGGCGTACCGGTGGATCGCGGATAGCCGTGATGAGGCCACCGGCGAGCGGCTGGACGAGTTGGAGGACCCATACCGGCTCTACCGTTGCCATACAATTCTTAACTGTACGGCAACGTGTCCGAAGGGGTTGAATCCCGGGAAGGCCATCGCCGAGATCAAACGGTGCATCGTGGAGCGGAATATCTGATGGTGGCGGCTTCTGGCGGACGTGCGTGGGCGGGTGGGCTGCCCTTTGGATGAGCAGGCATGGATGAAGCGGCACTGAAGCGGTTACGCTGGCGTTGCCGGCGCGGTACGCAGGAGCTGGATCTTCTGTTGCGGCGCTACTTGGATGAAGCGTTCCCACATCTTGGCCCCCAGCAGCAGGCGGCGTTCGAGCGTCTATTGGGTTGGGAGGACGATCAGCTGCAGGCTTGCCTGTTGGCGGAGCGGGGGGAGGGAGGCGCACCACTCATGGATGAGGAGACCACCGCCATTGTCGCAGCGATCCGCCGCCACGCTGGTCTTACAACCGCGCAGTGAGGCCCCGGCCCTCATCTTTGCCGTCGCCGTCTGCGGCATCACGGCCGCTCTGGCTCCGCTGCTCGATCTCCCGGGGTGGGGACGTCCCCTCTGGCTTCTTGGTGCATGGCTCCCGCTGATCCCGGTACTCCGTAACTACCGCGCTGTGGCGGCGATCCACTGCTGCGTGCTGGACGACGACGGCGGCGGGCGGTTGACGCTGATGGACGGCGAAGCGGTCTCCGTCCGGATCGTCTCCTGGTACGCTCACCCTTGGCTCACCCTCTTCGTCCTGCGCGCTGGCGGCGACCAACGGTGCTGGGTGGTGACGGCCCCGAGGTTGCTCTATCCCATGCACATTCACCGGCGTTTGCGTACCCTGTTGCGTGGTTCCGGTGGTTGGTGACTCGATCCCTTCCCCGTCATTGCGAGCGCAGTGAAGCAATCCCCTCGTGCCCTTAATCACCCCGCAAGTGACTGAACGGCCGCGGCCGGGTCGGCACCAGAACAGTGGGTGCGGCAAAGGCCGGGTCCGGCTCCGGGAAGTCGAGAGTGTAGTGCAGTCCCCGGCTCTCCCGCCGCCGCAACGCGCACTGAACCATCAAGTCGGCCACCTCCACCAGGTTCCGTAGCTCAATCAGATCGCCGCTGACCCGGAAGTGGCTGTAGTACTCCCGGATCTCCCCGGCCAGCAGGGCGGTACGCCGGGCGGCGCGCTCCAGACGGCGGTCGGTGCGGACGATGCCGACGTAGTTCCACATGGCCCGCCGCAACTCCGACCAGTTGTGGGAGACCATCACCTGTTCATCGGAGTCGGTCACCCGGCTCTCGTCCCACGGTGGTAAGTCACCGGCCGGCTCCGGTGCCGGGGTGGCGGTGATATCGCGGACTGCGGCGGCGGCTAGTACCAGGCACTCCAGCAGCGAGTTGCTGGCCAGTCGGTTGGCGCCATGGAGCCCGCTGTAGGCGGTCTCCCCGACGGCGTAGAGCCCGGGAACATCGGTGCGACCCATCAGGTCGGTGACCACCCCCCCGCAAGTGTAATGGGCGGCGGGGACCACCGGCAGCGGCTCCTTGGTCATGTCGAGCCCCAGTTCCAGGCAGCGGCCGCGGATGGTGGGGAAGTGTTCGCGGATGAACTCCTCCCCCTTGTGGCGGATATCGAGGTAGACGCAGTCGATACCATGGCGCTTCATCTCATGGTCGATGGCGCGGGCTACGATGTCCCGGGGGGCCAGTTCACCGCGTTCATCGAACTCGTGCATGAAGCGGGTGCCGTCAGGTAACACCAGGTGCGCCCCTTCTCCGCGCACCGCCTCGCTGATCAGGAAGGAGCGCTCCCGGGAGTGGTAGAGGCAGGTGGGGTGGAACTGGTTGAACTCCAGGTTGGCCACGCGGCAACCGGCACGCCACGCCATGGCGATGCCGTCTCCGGTGGCGGCGTACGGGCTGGTCGAGTAGAGATAGACCATGCTCGCCCCGCCGGAGGCGAGGATGACAAAGGGGGCCTGGATCAGTTCCACGCGGCCGGTGCGGGTGTTGAAGACGTAGGCGCCGTAACACCGGTTGACGCGCTGGCCGAGCCGGGCACCGGTGATCAGGTCGACGGCGTAGCGGTGTTCCAGCAGGTCGATGTAATCGCTTTCCCGGGCGGCGGCGTGGAGGCGTTCGGCAATGGCGCGTCCGGTGGCGTCGTCGGTGTGGACCACCCGCCGGTGACTGTGTCCCCCCTCCCGATGGAGGTGGAGGTTGTCGGTGCCGTTACCCGGCCCGGTACGGGAGAACGGGACGCCCCGGTCGAGCAGCCACTCCACCGCTTCCCGCGCCCCTTCGGCGATGAAGCGTGCGGTGGCGGGGTCGCTGATCCCGGCGCCGGCGGTCAGGGTGTCGGCCACGTGGGCGTCCACCGAGTCGGCGGCGTCCAACGCTACCGAGACCCCGCCTTGGGCGTAGGGGGTGGCGCCGTCGGCGGCCGTCCCCTTGGCCAGGACGGCCACCCGGTACGACGCCGGGAGGCGCAGGGCGGCGGTCAATCCCGCCAGCCCGGCTCCCACCACCAGCACATCGTAACTCATTCTTTCCAGCGGCATTCGTGGTTGCGCCATTGAAGCTCCATGGGCTAGGCTGCACACCTTCGTGAATGCGCTCCGGCGCATCCAGCCACCGAACTATACCCGCAACCCCGAGCCGTGCGCGAACTCAACCCCGATCGAAGTGTCTACCGCTCATGGAAGCAAGGTTCGGCTCCCTTGGAGAGCCGGACGCGATGAGTGCGCAGGACAGTGACCGCGACCTGGTCCGGCGGGTCCAGGCCGGGGACAAGACGGCGTTTGACGTGCTCGTCCTGCGCTACCAGCACAAGCTGGTGAAGCTGATCTCGCGCTATGTTCGAGATCCGCAGGAGGCCCTGGATGTATCCCAGGAGACCTTTATCAAGGCGTACCGGGCGTTGCCGAGGTTTCGCGGTGATAGCAGTTTCTATACCTGGCTCTACCGGATCGGCGTCAACACCGCCAAAAACCACTTGGTGGCTCAGGGGCGGCGTCCGCCCGATACCGACGTGGACGCTCAGGATGCAGAGCGGTACGACGTGGACACCATCCTGCGTCACCACGACACCCCCGAGGGGGAAGCGTACCGTGACGAGGTGGAGCGCACGGTGGTGGCCGCCCTGGAGGCGCTGCCGGAAGAGTTGCGCACCGCCATCACGCTGCGGGAACTGGAAGGTTTGAGTTACGAAGAGATCGCCCGTGTCATGGATTGCCCCGTGGGCACGGTTCGCTCCCGGATCTTTCGGGCCCGGGAGGCCATAGAGAAGCGTTTGGGCGCCCTGGCCGGGGAGTCCTGAACACGGTGGAGAGAGGAGATCGAGCCATGCTTGACAACAAGATCGACCCAGAGGTGGCCGAGCAGCTATCGGCACTGGTCGACGGGGAGCTTGGCAGGGACGAGCGCGCTTTTCTCTTGAAGCGACTGGCCCATGATGAGGCCGCCCGGGCGCGTCTTGGCCGCTACTATCTGGCTCGCGACGCGTTGCAGCGCAATCTCCCCGGCCAACGTGTGGACGGCTTGGCCGACGGGGTGCGCCGAGCATTGGCGGCCGAGGCGCCGCACCGCAAGCGCCTCTCCCCGGGGTGGGCGCGACCGGCCATGGGCGGCGCCCTGGCCGCGGCGGTGGCCGCGGTGACGGTGACTTGGTGGCAGGGACAGACGCCGGTGACGCCGGAGGGCGCGGCGGAACCGATGGCTTCGGTACCCGCTGGAATTCCCGAGTCAGTGATCGATTTTCCTTCCCTGGAGCGTTTCACCCACGGCGCCCGGGACAGCCTGTTGCCGGCCTCGACGGGCGGAGCGGCCCGGCCGGCGGCGCAGGAGTTTGTCGTGCCGGAGGTGGCGGCACCGGCTTGGGATACAGTGGAGATGGAGACTCTCTCCCCGCAACTGCGCCAATTATTGGTGGATCACGCCGAGCACGCCGCATCCGGTGGGCTGGGCGGGATGTTGGACTACATCCGGTTCGCGGGCCATGGCGAAGGCGAGTAGGCAGCGGCACTGGTCTTGGGTCTTTTTCCTCCTCGGCGTCACCGCCGTCCATGGGGTCGGGCAGAGTGTGGCCGAGGAGGCGCCTCAGGCGCGTGAGA
>SKYL01000140.1 GCA_007127935.1 Halorhodospira sp.
GATTTCCGGCACTTCCATGGCCGCTCCGTTGGTGGCGGGTGTCACGGCCTTGTTGCTGGCCGAAGACGGTGGCGGCGCACCGCTCCTGACCCGCGAACGGCTCCTTGGTACCGTCGCCTGTGACTCCGAGGGCGGCGGGGAGGATCGCCCCTGTGCCTCGGCGCCGCTGGGGAGCGGCGCCGGGGATGAATTGAACCGTGACACCCTGGCTGGCGGACGGCTCGATGCCGAGGCCGCATGGGCGACAGCGGCGGGTAGTATCCCGCCGGTGCCGCCGAGCCACCTGGGTGTGCGCTGGGATGGCGGCATTGTCCGCCTGACCTGGGCGCCGTCGCGCCCCTCCGCCACCGGGTACCGAGTCCAGCGGCGTTCCTCCGGCGGGGCGTTCGTGACCATTGGGGATGTGGCCGACGGCGGTGCCGGTTCCTTCGACGACACCGGCGTGGGGGAGGTCGAGGAGGCTGAATACATCGTCTACCGGGTCCGTGCCGAGAATGGGGGCGGCCTCTACTCCCGCTGGGCGGAGGCGGCCCTCGATCTGCCCGCGCCCACGGGGCTGGCGGCGAAGACGGACGGGCTCACCGTACGTCTGAGTTGGGACGACTATCCGCTCACGCTTTCGGCCCTGGAGTTCCAGTTGCGCCGCCGGGCCGAGGGGCGGTCCACCGAGGTGACCCGGGTTCGCGGCGATGCCACCACGCACCGCGATACGGTGGAGGACCCCGACCGGTACACCTACGACCTGCGCGCTTGCCTTAACGGCGAGTGCTCCTCCTGGTCCGCCTCCGTCACCCGGGGGGTCTACGGGACGGGCGCCGCCGCCTTCGTCGACCACTTTGACGGATTCGATCAGGCGTCGGCGGAGTCCCGCTGTTTCATCGCCACCGCCGCCTACGGCAGCCCCTGGGAGGAGGAGGTGGCGGCCCTGCGCGCCTTCCGCGACGACTATCTGATGACCCACGCGCCCGGCCGGGCGGTGGTGGCCGCGTACTATGCCCTCAGCCCCCCGTTGGCCCGCTGGATCGCCGCCGATGAGCGCCGCCGCGCGGCGGCCCGCATGGTGTTGGCGCCGGTGGCGGCGCTGGCCGCCCGGTGGAACGCCGGTGCGGACTCCGGTGAGCGTGGGGAGGCGGTCGCCTACGGGAATCGGTAGACGGCGCCGAGGCGCAGTTGCGTCACGGTGGCGGTCAACCGTTGGCCGTCGCTCCAGGTAAGGTGGCTGGGGCGGATAGAGACCAACTCGGCGCGCAGCGCCCAGCCCGCGTCCATCATCCGCTGCCCGGCGACGCCGTAGACCATGCCGCCGTTGACCGCGCCGCTGGAGACCCACGAGCCGTCGGATCGCTCCGTCTTCACTTCGATCCGGCTGGCGCCCCAACCCACGGAGATCTCCACCTCGGTCCCGGCGTCCAGGCGGCGGGTGAGGGCGCCCCGGAGTTCTCCGCCCCACGGCACCGAGGCCTGGAGCCTGCGCCCCGCCTCCTCCTCATCGATGCGTGCCTGATTCAGCCAGGCGCCTCCCCGTATCCCAGCGGACCAGACGGGGGAGAGGGGGGTCGCCGCCGTCCACTCGGCGCCGTAGGCGAGATCGGTGGCGTGCCAGTCGGCGGTGGGGCGGCCGCCCGGTCCGCGCCAATCCAACGCCGTACGGGCCGGACCCGCCCACACGGAGATGCCGCTGAACCCTTCCGGCCCCACCGCGTGTGCCGGCGCGGCCCACGCCGGGAGAACCAGGGCGGTGAGGAGGACGAACGCCGTCGACGCCACGGGGAGCGTGGCACAATTGGTCCGGGAACGGTGTGGGAGGGTGGTGGAAACGGCGGCGACCCTTCATGCTGGATGGAAGACAATACTTTCGCGAACCATGAAGCGGGTCAAGTTGCCGACGTTCCGGACCGATCACCACCCTTCCCGCCAGCGCGGGGTGGCCTTGATCACCGCGCTGCTGGTGGTGGCGCTGGTCACCGTGGCGGTGGTCTCGTTGACCGCCGCGCATCAGCTTGATTTACGCCGGGCCGCCACTTCTCAAAGCCTCGGACAATCCCTCCTGCACGCCCACAGTGTCGAGGCGCTGGCTTCCGAGTTGCTCCGCCGGCTCCACGCCGACCCCGATTTCGCCGTCCAGGTCGCCCGGGGCGCCTGCCGGACCCCGCCGGTGGCGATGGAGGTCGACGGTGTCTATGTGATGGTGCGCCTGGAGGACCTCCACTGCCGGATCAATCTCAACAATCTGGCCTACTCCGGCGATGAGGAGACCGAGGCGGGTTTGATCCGCCTGGTGGAGATCCTCAACCGCACCGATCCGGCGGTGCGCATTGACCCCGAGGGGCTGGTGGCCGCCGTTCGCGGGTGGATCGACACGGAGGTGGAGGACGACTGGTACCTGCTGCAAGACCCGCCGTACCGCCCGGCCAACCGCCTCCTGGTGTCTGCCGGTGAGTTGAGGATGGTGCGGGGCGTCGACGAGGCGGCCTACCGGGCCTTGGCGCCACACGTCACCGCGCTGCCCGCCACCGGTACCGCCCTCAATGTCATGGCCGCCCCGGCGTTGGTGCGGGACGCTTTTCTCCTGCCCGATCCGGGGCAGATGGACCCCGAGGCGCAACCGGGCTGGGGGGAGTACGCGCAACTCTCGGTGGCCATCGATCTCGATGGCCGTACCCACCA
>SKYL01000146.1 GCA_007127935.1 Halorhodospira sp.
CTCCCCGGCGCAGCGTCCGGCCAAAGGGGGGCGTGGCACCCTGGCGGATTTCGGTGATGAGTGGGATCTCCTGACGGGAGACGAGGCGGATCGATGAGCGAAGAGCACGAGAACGACGACCTGGATATGGACGACGCCTGGGCGGACGCCTTGGCGGAGCAGGAAGATGTGGAGTCGGGTGAGGGTGACGGCCCGCAGGCTATGGAGTTGGACGAGTTCGACTCCGAGGCAGCGAAGCCGAGACCGGGCAGCCATGAGGAGGGCAATCTCGACGTCATCCTCGATATCCCGGTGACGCTGTCGATGGAGATCGGGCGGACGCAGATCAGTATCCGTCACCTGCTGCAGCTCAACCAGGGGTCCGTGGTGGAGTTGGATCGCCTGGCCGGTGAGCCGCTGGATGTCATGGTCAACGGAACCCTGATCGCCCACGGCGAGGTGGTGGTGGTCAATGAGCGGTTCGGCATCCGGCTGACCGACGTGATCAGCCCCGCGGAGCGGGTGAAGAAGCTGCGCTGATGCGCGGGATGCGGCCAGGGGCGGCGGGACGACGGTTCGGCGTCGCTTTGCTGGTTGCAAGCGTCAATATCCTGGCGTCGGGGCCGGTGGCTGCCTCTCAGCCGCTACCCGGCGTCGAAGGGGCCGCGGTGGTGCGGATCATCCTGGCGCTCTTGTTGGTGCTGGCGATGATCGCAGGATTGGCATGGATGCTGCGCCGCTACGGCCCGGTCCAGGGCGCGGTCTCCGGCGAGATGCGGGTGCTCGCTTCCCTTTCGGTGGGCCACCGTGAACGGGTGGTCCTCGTTCAAATCGGAGAGACTCAACTGTTGCTCGGGGTGGCTCCCGGGCGGGTACAGACCTTGCATGTCCTGGATCGCCCCGTCACTGGGGCGGGTGGAGGCCTTGCCGCCTCCCAGGAAGCGCAGGGCGGCCCGTTCGCGGAGCGGCTGCGTCGGATGATGCAGCAACCCGGTAAGTAACAGTTGATGCGGATTTCTTACTCTTTCATTGCAGCGTTGTGCGTGCTTGCGGCGGTGTTCCTGCCGGAGGCCGCCGTGGCGCAAGCGCCGGGTCTGGACGCGGTGACCATCCGGGATACAGGGGACGGGCAGGTGTGGTCCCTCAGTGTCCAGGTTTTGGTCCTGATGACGCTGCTCACCCTGTTGCCGGCCATGGTCATGATGATGACCGCCTTCACGCGGATCATTGTGGTCCTGGCGATCCTCCGGCAGGCCTTGGGCACGGCCTCCACACCCTCGAACCAGGTGTTGGTGGGGTTGGCGCTCTTCCTGACGCTTTTCGTGATGATGCCGGTCTTCGACGAGATTCGGGAGGCCGCATTCGAACCCTATATGAATGGGGAGATGGAGGCGCCGGAAGCGTTGCAGGCCGGAAGCCAACCATTGCGGGACTTCATGATCGCCCAAACGCGGCAGGAAGACATCGGGCTCTTCTTGCGCATCGCCGACTACGGCGAGGTGGAGACCCCGGATGACGTTCCGCTGTCGATCTTGATCCCGGCCTTCATGACCAGTGAACTGAAAACGGCGTTCATCATCGGGTTTGTCCTCTACCTGCCGTTCCTGGTCATCGACTTGGTGGTGGCGAGCACGCTCATGTCCATGGGCATGCTGATGCTGTCGCCGATGATCATTTCGCTGCCGTTCAAGATCATGCTCTTTGTCCTGGTGGACGGGTGGTCGCTGGTGATGGGGACGCTGGCGTCGAGCTTCTTTATATGACCCCCAGGGCGGCAAGATCTTGCCGCCCTGGGGGCAAAGGGCGGCGGTTTGCGGCAAACCGTTGCCGCGGGCCGGAAGCGGAAGCCGGTTGCCGTTGGTCGGCAACGGTGGAACCTTAGTGGAAGGTGTATATGACTCCAGAGCTAGCGATAGAGCTTGGTAATCGTGCGCTGACGGTGGCGGTGCTGCTGGCTGGCCCCATCCTCCTGGCGGCGCTGGGGGTGGGGCTCATCGTGGGCATGTTCCAGGCCGCCACTCAGATCAACGAGCAGACCCTCTCCTTTGTGCCCAAGTTGGGTGCCCTGGCAGTGGTCCTCTTCCTGCTGACTCCCTGGATGACACGGGTTTTGGTTGATTTTACTCGTGGTCTCTTCCGGGGGATTCCGGGGATGTTGGGGTGAATGGAATTGACCACCGCCCAGATCGCCGCCTGGGTCGGCGCCTTCATGTACCCGTTGATGCGGGTGGGGGCCGCCGCCATGGTGGCGCCGGTCTTCGGCAACGACATGATTCCGGTGCGGGTGCGGGTCTTTATAGGCTTTGGGCTCACGGTGGCCATCATGCCCGCGGTGGGTCCTGTGCCGGCGGTGGATCCGCTGTCGGCCCACGGCTTGATGATCGCGGGCCAGGAGATCCTGATCGGCTTGATGATCGGTTTCGTTCTGGCGCTGGCATTGAACACGGTGGTGATCGCCGGAGAGAGCGTGGCGCTGGCCATGGGCCTCGGTTTCGCCACTATGGTCGATCCCCAGACCGGCATGTCGGTGCCGGTGATCTCCCAGGTTTTGCTGGTGATCACCACCCTGCTCTTTCTCGCGCTCGGGGGGCATCTGGTTCTGATTCAGTTGGTGGCCGACAGCTTCTCCGCCATTCCCATCGGCGGCGCCGGACTGACACGGGACGCCTTTTGGGACATTGCGGCGTGGGGCTCACAGTTGTTCGCCGGGGCGGTCCTGATCGCCCTGCCGGTGGTGATGGTGCTGCTGGTCATCAACCTGGCGTTGGGCGTCATGACCCGTGCGGCCCCGCAGATGAATGTCTTTTCGGTGGGGCTGCCGGTGACCTTGCTGGTGGGCTCGCTGTTGATCCCGGTCATGCTGCTGCCCGCCTTGCCCCATCGGATGGCCGGGGTTTGGCGTTACGCGTACGACACCATCGGGGCGTTGTTGGGGGTGCCGGGATGATGGTGCTGTTACGCCCCCCGGTGTTCCTCTCCGGTTGCTACAGGGAGCGCGTGAGCCGTGGCTGAAGAGACCGAGAGCGGTCAGGAGAAGACCGAAGAACCCACCCCAAAACGGAGGGAAGACAGTAAGAAGAAGGGCCAGATTCCCCGCTCCAGGGAGCTGACCACTATGGTGCTGCTGTTGGCCGCGGCCTTGGCGCTGCTGGTGCTCGGCGGCTGGATGGGCACCCAATTGCAGACGCTGTTGGAGTGGTCGTTCACCGTCGAGCGGAGCCGTATCTTCGAGGGCGATGTGGTCATTCGTTCCCTGCATGAGGCCATCGGTCGGGGGCTGATCATCGTGGGGCCGTTCGCCATGGCCATGCTCGTGGTGGCGGTGGCCGCGCCCACCCTGCTCGGGGGCTGGTCGTTCGCCGCCCAGCCAATGGCGCCCAAGTTGGAGAAGATGAGCCCGATCAAAGGGCTGAAGCGCATGTTCGGGACCAAGGCGCTGGTGGAACTGGGTAAGTCCCTGGGCAAGGTGCTGGTGGTGGGTGGCACCGCCGTCGGGTTGTTCTACCTCTTCTTCGACAACTTCTACGCCATGAGCCGCGCGCCCCTGCTGCCGGCCATGGCCGAGGGGATGCGGCTTTTCTACATCTTCTTCTTCTTGCTGGCCCTGTCGTTGCTGGTGGTGGTCGCCATCGATATTCCGTACCAGATCCACGACCACACCCAGAAGATCCGCATGACCCGCCAAGAGGTGAAGGATGAATTCAAGCAGACGGAAGGAAAGCCCGAGGTCAAGGGCCGCATCCGCGAGTTGCAGCGGGAGTTGTCCAACCGGCGGATGATGGAGCAGGTGCCCAAGGCCGATGTGGTGGTGACCAACCCGGCCCACTTCGCCGTGGCGCTGCGCTACGACCAGTCGGCCATGCGCGCGCCCCGGGTCCTCGCCAAGGGCACCGATCTGCTGGCCGCCCGCATCCGCGCCGTGGCCGAGGAAAATGACATTCCCGTGTTCCAGGCGCCGCCGTTGGCACGGGCCTTGTATTACTCAACGGAGTTGGAGCAGGAGATCCCCTCCGAACTCTACTTCGCGGTGGCCCAGGTGTTGGCTTACGTCTACCAACTCCGGGCCGCGCGCCGGCGGGGTGCGCCGGCGCCGGACCGGCCGCGGCCGGAAGTGCCGAAGGGGATGGATGAGCGCCAGGAGCCGGGGCGTAGTCGAGGAGACCGGAGCGGCGGATGAACGCGGTCATCGCAGAGCAACTGAAGCTGATCGGTTCCCGGGGTCTGGGGACCCCGCTGTTGGTGGTGGCGCTGCTGGCGATGATGGTGGTGCCGCTGCCGCCGCTCGCGCTGGACATGCTGTTCACCTTCAATATCGTTCTCTCCCTCTCCATCCTCCTGGTGGTGGTCTACATCATGCGGCCGCTGGAGTTCGCGGTCTTTCCCACCATCCTGCTGGTGGCCACGTTGCTGCGCCTGGCGCTCAACGTCGCCTCCACCCGAGTGATTCTGCTGGAGGGACATACCGGAACCGACGCCGCCGGTAACGTCATCCAGGCCTTTGGCGAGTTTGTGGTCGGGGCCAACTATGTGGTCGGCTTCGTCGTCTTCGGCATTCTGGTGATCATCAACTTCGTGGTGGTGACCAAGGGTGCCGGCCGGATCTCCGAGGTCTCAGCGCGGTTCACGTTGGACGCCTTGCCGGGCAAGCAGATGGCCATCGACGCTGATCTCAACGCCGGGCTGATCTCCCAGGATGACGCCCGCAAACGCCGCACCGAGGTGGCCAAGGAGGCGGATTTCTACGGCTCCATGGACGGTGCGGCGAAGTTCGTGCGCGGCGATGCCATCGCCGGCATTTTGATCCTGATCATTAATATCGTCGGTGGGCTGATCATCGGCTTGGCGCAGCACGGCATGCCGGTGGACGAGGCGGCCCGCAACTACACGCTGCTCACCATCGGTGACGGTCTGGTGGCGCAGATCCCCTCGCTGGTTCTCTCCAGCGCCACCGCCATTCTGGTCACCCGGGTTTCCGACGCCCAGAAGATGACCGACGAGGTGGTGCAGCAACTCTTCGGGAATCCGAGGGTGCTGTGGGTCGTGGGCGGTGTCATCGGTTTGCTGGGTCTAGTGCCGGGTATGCCGTCGGCGCCGTTCCTCTTCTTTGCGGCGGTTTGCGCGCTGGGCGCCTGGGTGGCCACCCGCAAGGAGCGGGAGCGGGCCGCCGCCGAGGAGGAGGCCAAGCGGCCGGCGAAGGCCACCGAAGAGGAGGCGGAGCGCAAGGATCTCTCGTGGGACGACGTCCCACCGGTGGACCCGGTGGGGCTCGAGGTGGGCTACGGTCTGATTCCGCTGGTGGACCGCAACCAGGGCGGGCAGCTCTTGAGCCGCATCAAGGGCGTGCGCAAGAAGATCTCCCAGGACCTCGGCTTCCTAATTCAGCCCGTCCATATTCGCGACAATCTCGATCTGGGGCCGAACGCCTATCGCATCAGTATCTTCGGGGTGCCGGTGGCCGAGGCCGAGATCCAGCCCGGCCGGGAGTTGGCCATCAATCCCGGTACCGTCCACGGTGAGTTGGAGGGCGTGGCCACCCGCGATCCGGCCTTTGGGCTGGATGCGATCTGGGTGGAGCCGTCCCAGCACGACTACGCCCAGGCGCTGGGGTACACGGTGGTGGACGCCAGCACCGTGATCGCCACCCACCTCTCCCAGGTGGTCCAGGGCCATGCCGCCCAACTCTTCGGCCATGAGGAGGCGCAGAAGCTCCTCGACATGCTGGGCGAGAGTCAGCCGAAGCTGGTGGAGGAGTTGGTGCCGAACACGGTGCCGCTGTCGGTGGTGGTCAAGGTGATGCAGAACCTGTTGGAGGAGAACGTCCCCATTCGGGACATCCGCACCATTCTGGAGACGCTGGCCGAGCACGGACAGAAGACGAAGGACCCGGCGGTCTTGACTCAGCACGTCCGTGAGGGGTTGAGCCGGATGATTATCCAGAGCATCCACGGGATGAATCAGGAGCTTCCGGTGATCACCCTGGAGCCGCAGCTGGAACAACTTTTGCTTAATACCGTGCAGGGCGCGGGGGAGAGCGGTGGCGGCTTCGAGCCTGGGTTGGCGGAGCGCATGCAGCGGTCCCTGTCGGAGGCGGTGCAGCGCCAGGAGGCGGAGGGCCAGCCCGCAGTGCTGCTGACCTCGCCGCAGTTGCGGGTTTGGCTGCGGCGCTTGACCCGGAGTTCCGCGCCGGGGCTGTACGTGCTCTCGTACAACGAGGTGCCCGACGACCGGCAGGTGCGTATCGTCGCCACGGTGGGGCAGGGGCAAGGCCAGGACGGTGGGCCGGGGAGCGGTCAGCCGAGTCCAGAACAGACCGGAGCCGGGGCATGATGCCACTCGGCGCGTAGATCAGGAGTGAGCCATGCGAATCAAGCGCATCTTCGCCGCAGACATGCGGGAAGCCATCCGCAAGGTGCGGGACCAGCACGGTCCGGAGGCCGTGGTCATCTCGTCGAGGAAGGTGGAGGGTGGCGTGGAGGTGATTTCCGCCATCGACTATGACGAGAAGGCGGTCCAGGCGGCGGCCCGGGCGCAGGAGCCGGCGGCCGCGGAGATTCCGCCCCTGGACGTGCCTCCCGGTCCCCGCCCCGGCGCCCCCGATGATGGGACGGTGGAGCCGGCGGTGTATCGAAATCCGGCCGCGGCTGAGGCGGCGGGGCTCTTGACCGATGAGGCGGAGCGGGCGCGGCAGGCCGCTCTGGCCCGTCTGCGCCAGATCCGTTCCGGCGCCCCGGTTCCCGGTATCCCGCCCGCCCTGACCCGGGAGGCGTCGGCCGATTTGGAGGGGGCGGCACGGCGCGCTTCCGCGATGGAAGGTTCCGACAGGCCGGTGGCCGCCGGGGTCGCGGAGAGCGCGCGCCCGCGCATCGACCTGCGGGTGGGTGGCGAGGAGGATGATGACCGCGAGCTCTTCTCCGCGTTGTCCCGGGATCATCGGGACGCCCTGGAGAAGCGCGATGCATCCCGCCGGAAGCCGGCCGCCCCGGCGGTGGGTGGGCAGGCCGCCGGAGCCGCCGCTCGATTCAGCGCGATGAGCGGCGGGAAGCGTTCCGGCGGCGATGCGGGAGCAACGCCGAAGGTCCGAAAGAGTGGTGCGGCGCGCGCTACCGTGAATTTCAGCGACGAGTCGGCGATCCAGGAGATGCGCGAAGAGATCCGCACCCTGCGCAGCCTGTTCGAGAACCAGTTGACGTTGATGGAATGGAGCCGGATGGGCCGCCGCCACCCCGCACGGGCCAGTGTGATCAAGCGGTTGGCGGACTTGGGTCTGGGCTCCGACGTCAGCCGCCGGTTGGCCGACCACGTGCGCGGCGATGAAGATCCCGATGCCGCCTATCGCAAGGCGTTGGCGCTGATTGCGCGGTACCTGCCGGTGACCAACGATGAGATCGTGACGCAGGGCGGCGTGGTCGCCCTGGTGGGGCCCACCGGCGTCGGCAAGACGACCACCGTCGCAAAACTGGCGGCCCGTTATGCGCTGCGGCACGGGCGGGAGCGGGTGGCGTTGATCAGCACCGACAACTACCGCATTGGCGCCCAAGATCAGTTGCTGACCTATGCGCGCATCCTCGACGTGCCGGTCTATACCGCCTCCAATCGTCACGAACTACGGACCCTGCTGGACGATCTCGTGGACCGCGGGTTGGTGCTTATAGATACTGTGGGCATGAGCCAAAGGGATGTCCGTCTCGCGGAGCAGTTCAAGACCCTGGGTAGCGCCGAGGGGTTGGTGCGTACCTACTTGGTCCTTTCGGCCGCCACCCAGTTGTCGACCCTGACCGAATCGGTGCGCGCCTTCCGTGCCGCGGAGCCGGCGGGCTGTATCCTCACCAAGCTGGATGAGGCGACCACGCTGGGCGGGATACTGACCTGCGCGCTGCGCACCCGCCTGCCGCTGGCTTACCTTGGCGTCGGTCAGCGGGTGCCGGAAGACCTCCAGGCGGCTCGGGGTGATACACTGGTTCACAAGGCGTGTGCGCTCTTGGAAGAGTTCGGACAGAACACGGACGAGGAAGCGGTGGCGCTCTCGCTGGGCGGGGGAGGGCATGTCTTTGAGTGACGCGGGCCTCGATCAGGCAGCGGGATTGCGCAGGATGGCAAAAGCCAGGCCAGTCAAAGTGATCGCCATCACCGGCGGTAAGGGCGGTGTCGGCAAGACCAATGTCTCGGTGAATCTGGCCGCGGCGCTGACCCAGTTGGGGAACGAGGTGATGCTCCTCGACGCGGACCTGGGGCTCGCCAACGTCGACGTCGTCCTCGGCCTCTCTCCGAAGAAGAATCTCTCCCACGTCATCGACGGGGAGGCGACCTTGGACGATGTCCTGCTGGAGGCGCCGGGTGGCTTCACCATAGTGCCCGCCTCCTCGGGCACCCGTCGCATGGCGGAACTCTCCGCCGCCGAGCATGCCGGGTTGATCCGCTGTTTTAGTGAATTACGGCGCAGCGTGGATGTGCTATTGGTGGACACCGCGGCCGGGATCTCCGATGGCGTGGTGAGCTTCGCATTGGCGTGCCGGGAGGTGGTGATCGTCGCATGCGACGAGCCGTCCTCCATCACCGATGCCTACGCCTTGATCAAAGTGCTTAACCGGGACCACGGCGTCGAACGGTTCCGGATGGTGGCCAACCGGGTGCGCAGCCGGCGGGAAGGACAACTGCTGCACCAGAAACTTTCGCTGGCCACCGACCGTTTTTTGGATTTGACCCTGGACTTTATCGGGGCTATTCCCGAAGATGATCGTCTACGCCGGGCGGTGCAGAAACAGCGCCCCGTAGTGGAGGCCTATCCCAACAGCCCTGCATCCAAGGCGTTTGGGGAACTGGCACGCCGGGTCCACAAGTGGCCGGCGCCGGGCGACGCGGCTGGAAACCTGGAGTTCTTTGTTGAGCGTTTGATTCAATACAGTGCCGGGTACGGAGGAGTCGTTTGATGAACGGCCACGCCATGTACAGTGCGGTGGCGTATCAGGGTGACGACGACGTGGTGGTCCGTTACGCCTCGTTGGTCAAGCGGATCGCCCACCATTTGGCCAGCCGGTTGCCGCCCAGCGTCCAGTTGGAGGACCTGATCCAGTCCGGCATGATCGGCCTGCTGGAGGCCGCCCGTCAGTACGATGCCTCCCAGGGCGCCAGTTTTCAGACCTACGCGGGCATTCGCATCCGCGGGGCGATGCTGGATGAGATGCGGCGTCTCGACTGGACGCCGCGGTCGGTACACCGCAAGGGGCGCGACGTGGCCGAGGCGATTCGCGCTGTGGAGCATCGCACCGGACGGGACGCCAGGGACCACGAAGTTGCGGAGGTGATGGGAATATCGGTGGCGGAATACCACCAAATCCTTCAGGATGTGTCTACCTCCCGGGTGTTCAGTATCGATCAGGAGGACCCGAACACCGGTGAGTCGCATGAGCCCGCCGGCAATGGACCGGGGCCGTTGAATATCCTCCAGGGCGAGGACTTTCAACAGGAACTGGCCCAAGCGATTCGTGAACTCCCGGAGCGGGAACGTCTGGTAATGGCGCTTTATTACGATGAGGAACTGAATTTGCGTGAGATCGGAGAGGTGCTGGGTGTCTCTGAATCGCGCGTGAGTCAGATCCACGGCCGGATCATGCTGAAGCTTCGTGGCCGTCTGGCCGAATGGACGGGAAGAGACGATTCGGAGACCGCATAACGCGCCTCGACAGGAGGGGGCCAACGTGCCAGCGGATAAGAATATGAAGATCCTCATCGTGGACGACTTTTCCACGATGCGGCGCATCATCAAGAACTTGTTGCGCGAGCTTGGTTTCAACAACGTGGTTGAGGCCGACGACGGCAATACCGCCTTGCCGATTCTTAAGCGCGGGGGCATCGACTTTCTGATTACCGACTGGAACATGCCCGGAATGACCGGTTTCGAGTTGCTGTGCGAGGTCCGCAAGGATCCGAACCTCAAGGATCTGCCGATCTTGATGGTCACTGCCGAGGCCAAGCGGGAGCAGATCGTCTCGGCCGCCGAGGCGGGCGTCAACGGATATGTGGTCAAGCCCTTCACGGCGCACACTTTGCGGGGCAAGATCGAGAAGATCTTCGAGCGGATCGACGCGGGCGGGGCCTGAACGGATGGCCCAGGAAGCGACAAGGGAGGACACCTCCCTGGCCGAGTACCGCAAGGCCGCCGAGCGCTTGATGGACTGTGTCGATGCCGGCGATACCGTGGCGGCGCAAGGGGTGATTGATGATCTGACCCACTTGCGCGAGACAGAGTTGTTCCGGGAGCTGGGC
>SKYL01000170.1 GCA_007127935.1 Halorhodospira sp.
CAACCTCTTCGGCATGGTCAAGTTCTACCGGGCGGCGCTGGCCGCCGGCATCAAGCCGATCGTCGGCGCCGACCTCTGGCTCGAGGACGACACCTGCCCCGAGGGGCGCTCCCGGTTGACGGTGCTCTGCCGCGACGCGGGCGGCTTCCGCGGGCTCTCGCGGCTCATCACCTGGGGCTACCAGAAGGGTGGGGCCGGCGATGTGCCGGTGATCGCCCGCGACTGGCTCGCCGCCGAGGCGGGCGGGCTGCTCGGTCTCTCCGCCGGGGCCGAGGGGGACGTGGGCCGCGCGCTGCTGCGCGGCGACCACGACGCGGTCCGGCGCCACCTCGACTTCCACCGGCGCACCTTCGGTGACGACGGCTTCTTCCTGGAGGTCCACCGCCTGGGCCGCCCCGGCGACGAGGACCACCTGCACGCCGCCGTCGAGCTGGCAGCCCGGGAGGACCTGCCGGTGGTGGCCACCAACGAGGTCCGTTTTCTCCGCCGCGACGACTTCGACCCCCACGAGGTGCGGGTCTGTATCCAGGAGGGGCGGACCCTCGACGACCCGAATCGCAGCCGCCGCTACACCGATCAGCAGTACCTGCGCACCCCGGCTGAAATGGCCGATCTGTTCGCCGATCTGCCCGAGGCGCTGGAGACCACGGCGGTGGTGGCCGAGCGGTGCACCCTGGAACTGGAACTGGGCGAGAACCACCTGCCCGATTTCCCGGTGCCGGAGGGGCACACGGTGGACTCTCTGCTGCGCCGGGAGGCGGAGGCCGGGCTGGTCAAGCGGCTGGAGCGGCGGCCCTTGGCCAACGGGGAAGACCCTGCGGAGGTGGAGCGCAGCCACCGGGAGCGGCTCGACCTGGAACTGCGGGTCATCAAGGAGATGGGTTTCCCCGGCTACTTTCTGATCGTCGCCGACTTCATCCGTTGGGCCAAAGAGCAGGGCATTCCGGTGGGGCCGGGGCGCGGCTCTGGCGCCGGCTCGCTGGTGGCCTACGCGCTGGAGATCACCGACCTCGACCCGCTGCGCTACGACCTGCTCTTCGAGCGCTTCCTCAATCCGGAGCGGGTCTCCATGCCCGACTTCGATATCGACTTCTGCATGGAGCGGCGGGACGAGGTCATCGAGTACGTCTCCCAACGCTACGGCGCGGAGAAGGTCTCCCAGATCTCCACCCACGGCACCATGGCCGCCCGCGCCGTGGTGCGCGACGTCGGCCGGGTCTACGGCCACCCCTACGGTTACGTTGATCGCATCGCCAAACTGATCCCCTTCGAGCTCGGCATGACCCTCGACAAAGCGCTGGAGCAGTCGGAGGAGTTCCGCGCCGAGTACGAGAACAACGAGGAGGTGCGGGAGTTGGTGGACACCGCCCGCCGCCTCGAGGGGCTGGCGCGCAATGTGGGCAAGCACGCCGGCGGCGTGGTCATCGCCCCCACCGATCTCACCGACTTCTCGCCGCTCTACTGCGACCCCGAGGAGCGCGAGGAGTCGGAGGCGTGGAAGGTCGCCACCCACTTCGACAAGGACGACGTGGAGGCGGTGGGGCTGGTCAAGTTCGACTTCCTCGGCCTGCGCACGTTGACCATCATCGACTGGACGGTGCGGGCGGTGAACCGCATCCGCGCCGAGCGCGGCGAGGCGCCGCTAGAGATCGACCGGCTGCCGCTGGACGACACCGAGACCTTCCAACTGCTCAAACGGTGTCAGACCACCGCCGTCTTCCAGTTGGAGTCGCGGGGGATGAAGGAGCTGATCAAGCGCCTCCAGCCCGATACCTTCGAGGATATCGTCGCCCTGGTGGCGCTCTTCCGTCCCGGCCCGTTGCAGTCGGGGATGGTCGACGACTTCGTCGAGCGCAAGCACGGCCGGGCCCAGGTCGGCTACCCGACCCGCAAGTTGCACCACGACGCGCTGGTGCCGGTGCTCAAACCCACCTACGGCGTCATCCTCTACCAGGAGCAGGTGCAGCGGATCGCCCAGGTGCTGGCCGGCTACAGCCTCGGCCAGGCCGACCTGCTGCGCCGCGCCATGGGCAAAAAGAAACCCGAGGAGATGGCCAAGCAGCGCGCCGCCTTCCTGGAGGGAGCGCGGGACAACGGCCTCACCGAGGACCACGCCGCCGCCATCTTCGATCTGATGGAGAAGTTCGCGGGGTACGGGTTCAATAAGTCCCACAGCGCCGCCTACGCGCTGCTCTCTTACCAGACGGCGTGGCTTAAGGCCCACTACCCGGCGGCCTTCATGGCGTCGGTCCTCTCCTCCGACATGGACAACACCGACAAGGTGGTGACCTTCCTCGACGAGGCCCGGACCATGGGCTTGGAGGTCCACCCCCCCGACATCAACCGCAGCCACAAGATGTTCCTCGCCGCCGACGAGCGGATCATCGTCTACGGCCTGGGGGCGGTGAAGGGCGTCGGTGAATCGGCCCTCGATGTGATCATCGGCGAGCGGGAGGCCAACGGCCCGTATTGCGATCTCTTCGATCTTTGCCGCCGCATCGACACCGGCCGCGCCAACCGTCGGGTGCTGGAGGCGCTGTGCCGCTCCGGCAGCCTCGACCCGTTGATCCCCCACCGCGCCGCCGGCATGGCGCTGCTGCCGGCGGCGCTGGCGGCGGCGGAGCAGGAGACTCG
>SKYL01000176.1 GCA_007127935.1 Halorhodospira sp.
CGTGCTGCTGCTGCTGGTGACAATCGGCGCAGACCTGGGGTTGGCTCTCGGTGTAGAGCACCTTGTCATGGCCGGCGTGGATGTTGTGGCACGACGCGCAGGAGAGTTCGGCGAACTCGTGGTCGCTGCCGTGCCAATGAACCATTTGGTGGTCGCTCTGGTGGCAACTGAGACACGCTTGGTTCTGCTGCTCCGGCGGGGTGCGCTCCGGATCGAAGGTCACCTCGGGGAAGAATTTGTCGTCTTCCAGGTGATCCAGGGAGTCGCCATGACAGGAGGTGCAGCCGGCCTCGCCGAAGCGGGTGCGCTCGTCGGCTACCGCGCTGTGGGCGGTCTTATAGATCGGCAGGACGGGGTAGTCCGCCGTCTCGTCGTGGCACCGGGTGCAACGATCCGGGGAGGTATCCCGGGCGTGCAATGTACCGGTGGCAGTGGCCAGCACGGCCACCATCAGTATGGTGGCCAACGTGCGCCACCCCCCTCTCCAGCCGTGCCACCGGCCGGCACCTCCCCTGTCGCTTCGGTGTTCTTCGGTCATCGGCCGCCCCCCAACTGCACTTTCTTTCTTCAATTTGCGATTTACGCCCCTTGGGCGTCCGCTCTTCTTCTCACCGCTCTTGAATGGCGATCTTGCCCCTCGGCGGATGGCCGATGGACACGTCGAACTCCATGGTCACGTAGTGGTGACGGCCCCTCTTGCCGCCGTTGTGGATCGCCATCCCACCGTAAAAGGTCTCCCCCGGCGCCATGGCGATGGTGCCGGGTCCCAGATTTCCCAGCGGCCGGCTCATCTCGACGACCCAATGATCCCCTTCCCGTTGGGCGGTGGCGGTCAGCGCGCCGCTGTCGAAGTCCATGTTCCGCCCTTCCAGAACGTAGCCGAGACCGGCCCTGGGGGCTTTGTCTTCGGCCACCAGCACCTGCCAGTACTCCAAAAAGTGACCGTCCGCTAGCAGGTCGGCCAACTCACGATCCGAGCGGTAGTTCTCCCCGCCTCCGGTACGGTCGATCGCCGTGCGGGAGCGCGGCAAATACATGGTCAGGCCGCGATCGTTGGGCATTCCCTTGAGGTCGTCGTGGCAAGTGGCCCAGCATCCGGTGCGCCGCCCCTCCAGCACCTCACGGGAAGAGAGGAAGAACGCCACTGCGGACTGGTAGCCGTCCTCCCGCAAGCTCGTCCCGTCGGACGGGTCCCGCCAGGAGATGCGCAGGTGGATCTGTTCATTGTCGTGGACGCCCTGGACCTCGGCCTCGGTGTAGTGCGGCATGGCGGGATCGGCGGCGGGACCGAGGTAGGCGTCGTCGCGCACGATGTCGGCGCCCCACTCGTACTTCGGCACGTCCTCGCTCAGGTCGTGGCACACGGAGCAGTTCTGCCCCTCGCGGAACCGCTCCACCGCCCGCGACGGGTGCCCCGCCGGAGGGCCGGAACCGTCCGCCGAATCGAGGGTCCACTGGATCGAGGCCTGTCCGGGATAGAAGAGAACGAACTCGGCCTTGGCCACGCTCTCCCAATCGATTGCGGCGGCGGGAGATGCCGCCCCGCCAACGAACAAAGCGGCCGCCAAGAGCCATGACGGCTGGCTTGCGAAGCGCTGCGTACCGGGGGTATTCCGCCCACCGCGTACACGCTGTTGCGCACAACTTCGATTTGGGTTCATAGCCCTCTCGGTCACCTGTGCCGCATCCATAAATAATGCGGGCCGGCCCTTGCCGGAACCGGCCCGCACCCCCCCTATTGCCTCATCACCGCGATGTCTCCCTCATCGCTGTCGATGGTGAACGTGTACTCCAATGAGACGTGGTGGAACCGGCGGTGGGCGTGTGCCTCGTGGATGGCGAAGCCGCCGTGGTAGACGGTGCCGGGTTCCAGATCCTTGCGGGTCTCCCGATCCGCAGCCAACGGCCGGCTGAAGACCACCGACCAGCGGGTGCCGTCGTACTCGGCCTCGGCGGAGACGGCCGGCTGATCGTGGATGTGGCGCTTGTCGAGGACGTATCCGTCCACCGGCACCGCCTTCCCCTCCGGGGTCAGCTTGGCCTGCCAGTACTCCATAAAGACGCCCTTGGAGATCAGGTCCTTGATTTCTCCACCGGAGCGGTAGCTGGTGCCGGCCCCGTGGGGCGTCAACTGGGTCCGCGACTCGAAGAGGTACTTGGTCAACTCTTCGCCGTCATACTCGTAGGCCATCTCGAGCATGTCGTCGTGGCAGGTGCCCCAGCAGCCGGCGCGGGTTGCCACCCGTACCGCCGCGCTGGAGAACATCAGGTTCGCCCGGGCCTGATAATCCGGGTCCATAACCTCGCCGTCGTAGCTGGCGTCGTCCCAGGAGAGGCGGAAGTAGGCATTCTCTCCGTCGTGGGCGGCCTGGACTTGAAGGTCAATGAACGGCGGCATGCCGGCGACACGCTCCACGTTGGGCTCCAGGGGGCTGTCGCCGGAGAGGATGTTCTCCCCCATCTCGTCCTGCTCATCGTCGTGGCAGTACTTACAGTTGCGTCCTTCCTCACGGAAGCGTTGCACGGCACGTTCGTCGTGCCGCGCCGGAGTCATGGCCCGCTCGAAGGAAGCCTGTCCGGCGTAGATCATGCGGACCTCCTTGCCCTCCACTTGACCCCA
>SKYL01000024.1 GCA_007127935.1 Halorhodospira sp.
CAGGATGGTCAGCATCAGGAAGACCGAGAAGATGAAGGCCAAGAGCAGGAATCGAGCCGCCTCTTGTTGCTCCTCGGCTTCGCCGCGGAAGCGGATCTCCACCGCCGGGTCCAGGTCGGCCTCCGCCACCGCCTGCCGTAGCCGCCGCACCTGATCGTCCACCAGGAGCCCCGGCGCGGCATCGGCCTCGATGGTGTAGGCGCGGCGCCCGTCGCGGCGTTTGATCAACCCGGTGGACGGCACCGGCACCAGTTCGGCAAAGTTGGCCAGTGGGACCAAGCCGTGGGCGGTGGTCAGGCTAAAATTCGCCAACTGTTGCAGGTGGCGATGTTCCGGCGGCAGGCGTAGACGGATCTCCACCTCTTCATCGGTGAAGTCGGGGCGGTAGGTGCCCAGCCGTACCCCATCGGTGAGCATCTGCACGCCTTGCCCCAGCAGGGAGACGTCGACGCCGAACCGGGCCGCCTCCTCGCGGTCGAACCGGACCTCCAGGTCGACGGTGGGTAGTGGCAGGTCGTCTTCCACATCCACGAAGCCCCCCATCCGCTCCATGATTCGTCGGATTTCAGCCACGGCGTCGGCAATGCGCTCCGGCCGGTCGCCGGCGGCCTCGATGGCGATGGGCCGTCCGGCCGCCGGTCCCCGGTCTTGGGCGCGGACCTGCAGGAGCACGCCGGGAAGATCGTCGAGGCGTCCCCGCAGGCGCTCCAGGACCCGGGTGGCGGGCTCCCGGGTCCGCCAGTGGGCCAGTTCCAATTGGATGATGCCGATGACGTCCTCGGCGTAATTGCCCTGCAGGCGGCTCAACTCGGTGCCGATGGTGCGGGCGTAGACCGCCGTTACCTCTGGCACGTCACGGACCCGGGCCTCTACCTGGCGCACCAAGGCGTCCGCCTCCCAGACCGAGAGATTGCCCCGCGCTTGCACCTGGATCTGGGCGAACTCCGGTTCGATGGCGGGGAAGAACTCGATGCCGCGGCCGTGCGCCCCGTAAAGGGCGTAGGCGAAGGCCAGGAAGGCGAGGGTGGCCGCCAGGGTCGTGCCCGGGCGGTCCATCAGCGGGCGCAACACGCGGAGGTAGGCCCGGGTAATGCCGTGTAACTCGTCGTAGCGCCCCTCCTCGGCGGCCAGAACCTGGCGGGTCTGCTCCGGATGGGCGGGCCGCCGTTGCCCGATGACGGTGCCGAGGGTGGGGATGAAGATCAGCGCCATGGCCAGGGAGGCCAGCAGGGTGATGATCACCGTGGCCGGCAGGTAGACGATGAACTCGCCCACCATGCCGGGCCAGAAGAGCATTGGCGCGAAGACCGCCAGGGTGGTGGCGATGGCCGATGTGATGGGCAGCGCCATGCGTTGCGCCCCCTGGCGGAAGGCTTCCTCGCGGGGGATCCCCTCGGCGATCAGGCGGTCGGCGTGCTCCACCACCACCACGGCGCCGTCTACCAGCATCCCCACCACCAGGATCAGGCCGAAGAGGACCACGATGTTCAACGTAAAGCCCAGCAGGTGGATGACCAGAATGCCGCCGAGAAACGCCCCGGGGATGGCCATCCCCACCAGCAGCGCGGCGCGGGCGCCCATCACCGCCAGGATCACCAGGGCGACGATGAGGATCGCGGTGACCACATTGTTCTCCAGGTCGCCCAGCAGATCGGCCACGTCCTTGGCCTGATCCTGGAGATAGGTGACCTCCACCGACGCCGGCCACTCCCGGCGGGCCTCCTCGATGACCGTGCGGGCCGCGGTGGCCACGTCGAGGATGTTGGCCCCACTCTGTTTGCGGATCTCCAACGAAACCGAAGGCTGGCCGTTGATGCGGGTGAAGCCGTCCGGATCGCGGAAGGTTTGGCGCACGTCGGCCACATCGCGGACCCGCACCACTACCCCGTTTTCCACCCGGATGGCGGTGCCGAGAACATCGCCGACATGGTCAATGGTGCCCGGCACCCGCAGGGCCACCCGCCCGGCGCCGGTGTCCACCGCCCCCGCCGCCACCAGACGGTTGTTACGCTCGATGGCCCGGGTCAGTTCGTCGAAGGAGAGGGCGTAGGACTCCAACACTAGCGGGTCGACCAGGATCTCCATCAGGTCCTTCCGTTCGCCGCCGATGTCGGCCTCCAACACACCGGGGAGGGACTCGATGCGGTCCCGGAGGTTGCGGGCCAGTTTGAGCAGGGCGCGTTCCGTCACCGGGCCGGAGAGATTGGCGGTGAGGACCGGGAAGAGGGAGAGGTCCACCTCCATGACGGTGGGCTCCTCGGCGCCGACCGGGAGTTCCGGGCGCACCCGGTCCACCTCCTCGCGCACGTCGGAGAGGGCGCGGCGGTTGTCCCAGCCAGGCTGAAAGTCGAGGCGGAGCAGGGCGAAGCCCTCGCCGGCCCAGGAACGGATCTCGTCCACCCCGGCCACCGCCCGCAACTCACGCTCCAAGGGCCGCAGCATCAGGCGTTCTGCGTCCGCGGCGCCGACGCCGGGGTAGGGAGCGGTGACGAAGAAGATCGGGATGTCGATCTCCGGGGCCGCCTCCTTGGGGGCGATGACGTACGCGGCGCCGCCGAGGACTAGCACCATCAACAGGACCATCAGCACCGTGCGGGCGTGATCCGTGGCCCA
>SKYL01000214.1 GCA_007127935.1 Halorhodospira sp.
GGGCGTGGCCCAGGTTGCAGACGGCGATCCCCGCCAGCGCATCCAGGTAGGCCTGGCTGTCGCTGTCGTAGAGCCACGCGCCCTTGCCGTGGGTGAACGCCACGGGGAGCCGCGCATAGGTGGGCATCAATGGGTGCATGGGGGTGTCGTCCAAGGGTGGGCGCAGCCGTTGCGCAATGGTGTCCAGTCGATCCGCGAAACCGTTTAGACTATCTGCGGGAGAGGTTGGGTTCAAGCGTGATCCGCATGCAAGAGAACGACATTACCCGGGATGACTCAGCAGAGGCCGTGGACGCCGTCGCCCTGACCGTCTTCGCCAGCCGGATCGCCTCGGTCTGCGACGAGATGGGGGCGGTGCTGCGCCGGACCGCCTTCTCCCCCAACATCCGGGACCGGCTCGACTTCTCCTGCGCGGTCTTCGATACGGCGGGGCGGCTGACCGCCCAGGCCGCCCACATTCCGGTCCACCTGGGCAGCATGGCCTACGCCATGGCCGGTGTGGTGGGCGGTATCCAGCCGGAAGAGGGGGACGTCTGGGTCTTCAACGACCCCTTCCTTGGAGGCACCCACCTTCCCGATGTGACCCTCGTAGCCCCGGTCTTCGTCGAGGGGCGGCTCATGGGCTACGTGGCCAATCGCGCCCACCACGCCGATATCGGCGCGGTGACCCCCGGCTCCATGCCGCTCTCCACCCGGCTGGAGGGGGAGGGCGTGGTGATCCCGCCCCGGCGCCTCTACGCGGGTGGCGTCCGCCGTGGCGAGGTCTTGGAGGCGATCACCTCGGCCACCCGCAATCCCCGCCAAGCCGCCGGGGACTTCGCCGCTCAGGCCAGTTCCGTGCGCGCCGGCGCCGTGCGGCTGGCGGAGTTGATCGGCCGGATCGGGCCGGTGGACTATCCGCGGGCGGTGGCGTCCCTGAATCGCTATGCGGAACGGCTGGTGCGTGACGTGGTGGCGGCTATCCCCGACGGCCGGTACCGCTTCAGTGACTGGATGGACGACGATGGCCAGGGCCGGCGGGACCTGGAGATCCGGGTGACGGTGGAGGTGGCGGGCGACGAGGCGGTGGCGGACTTTACCGGGACATCGCCCCAGACCGGGGGCAACATCAATTGCCCCCTGCCGGTGGCCGCCGCCGCCGTCTACTACGTCTTCCGTTGTCTGATGCCGGAGCAGACGCCGCCGTGCGCCGGGGCCTTCGCGCCGGTACTGATCGTAGCCCCCGAAGGGTGCCTGGTGAACGCACGGCGACCAGCGGCGGTGGCCGCCGGCAACGTGGAGACCAGTCAACGCATTGTCGACGCGGTCTGTGGCGCCCTGGCACAGGCCCTGCCGGGCCGCGTCCCGGCGGCGAGCCACGGCTCCATGAACAACCTCGCCATGGGCGGCGGTAGTGGGGACGAGGCGTGGGACTACTACGAGACCATGGCCGGCGGGGCCGGTGGCGGCCCCCACGGTCCCGGGCGGAGTGCCATTCACACCCACATGACCAACACGCTGAATACGCCGCTGGAGGCGTTGGAGATGGTGTATCCGTTGCGCATCCGCCGCTACGCGGTGCGCCGCGGCTCCGGGGGAGCGGGGCGCCACCGCGGGGGGGACGGAGTGGTGCGGGAGTACGAACTGTTGGCGCCGGCCGAGGCGACGTTGATTACCGAGCGCCGCCGCCACCCACCCTGGGGGCTGGCCGGCGGTGCGGCGGGGGCGGCGGGGGAGAATCGTCTCAATGGCGAGTTGCTGCCCGGGAAGGCGCAGTGCCGGCTGGGGCCGGGTGACCGATTGGAGATCGCGACGCCCGGCGGGGGTGGTTGGGGGCGGTAGTGTCTTCCGCGCGGTTTGGCGTCGGGGCCCCGGATCGAGTAGCATCCTCCGCAGATCGCGTGACCGCTTCTCCCGCTACCAGAGTCCTCAGATACCGTGTCAGGCCCGCCTAAGCATCTCACGATTCGTACCCGCTTCCGCGGTTTCCTGCCGGTGGTGGTGGATGTCGAGACCGGTGGTTTGAACTGCGAGACGGACGCCCTGCTCCAGGTGGCGGCGGTGATTCTGCGCTGCGACGAGCAAGGGAGACTCTATCCGGCGGAGACCCATAGTACCCACGTGGAGGCGTTCAAAGGCGCACGCATCGATCCCAAGGCGCTGGAATTCAACGGGATTATTCCTGATCACCCGCTGCGCATGGCACTGCCGGAGCGGGAGGCGCTGCAGAAGGTCTTCGGGCCGGTGCGCCACGAGTTGCGAGAGACCGGCTGTAGCCGGGCGGTGTTGGTGGGGCACAACGCCTTTTTCGATCTCGGGTTCGTCAACGCGGCGGTGGCCCGTTCGAGCTACAAGCGCAACCCGTTCCATCCGTTTTCCAGCTTTGATACCGCCACGTTGGCGGGTTTGGCTTACGGCCAGACGGTGCTGGCCAAGGCGGTTCGGGCGGCCGGGTTTGAGTGGGACGCCTCGGAGGCGCATTCGGCCATCTACGACGCGGAGAAGACGGCGGATCTCTTTTGCGCCATCGTCAATCGGTGGGATGAAGTGGTGGGGCGGCCGGCGCCCACGGGGTAACGGGAGGCCACGAGGGTTTGGATGGCGGGGTGGGGATAGGGGCCGGGGGCCGATCA
>SKYL01000196.1 GCA_007127935.1 Halorhodospira sp.
CATAGGTACCTACTGCATAACCCAAAACAGCCAATAGAACTCCTACAGGCGCCAGAGAGGGGTTAAAGGCAGATGCTACGATAGGAGCTGATGCCGCTCCACCTACATTGGCCTGGGAACCTACCGCCACAAAGAAGAAAGGGGCTTTGATAAAATATGCCACTATAAGCATGATCATTATATGCATGAGCATCCACACCATACCTACCAAGAAAAGCGTAGGATTATCGAATACAGCCATCAGATCCATCTGCATACCGATAGTGGCTACCAATACATAGAGCAATACTGATCCCAATCTAGAGGCGCCGGCACCTTCGAGGTTTCTGGCTTTGGTAAAGGAGAGGATCAAACCACCAGTAGTGGCCACGATCACTATCCAAAAGAAAGTTTTATCAAGAGAATATTGTTTAAGCACAGGGTAATTCTCTCCTATATAAGGAGCTAAAGTATCAGCTACCAAATGTGCAAATCCGGTAATAGCAAAACCGATCCCGAAAATCATCATAGTATCCGC
The DNA here is from genome assembly GCA_007127935.1 of Halorhodospira sp. Classification (GTDB taxonomy): domain Bacteria; phylum Pseudomonadota; class Gammaproteobacteria; order Nitrococcales; family Halorhodospiraceae; genus SKYL01. Next base: position 518 of record SKYL01000196.1, read on the forward strand.
CATAGTGGGGATCTTCATGATACCTGCTCTGTATTTTTCTACTTTGTCCTGCAGCTCATGAATGGATGAACTGTCAGCCTTAAATATCTTATCGATCACCCCCGGTTTAGCTGCCCAATAGAGTAATACCGCCATCCAAACGTTGGCCACCAGTACATCCACTGCTATCATCTGACTGAACAGTGCCGGACTTGCCCCGAAGGTCTCCAACATCGCTGCTTGATTGGCGCCTCCACCTATCCAGCTGCCCGCTATAGTGGCCAATCCTCTCCAGACCTCATCCGGTCCCGCCCCTCCTACCACTTCGGGAGCAAAGGTAGATATGATCAAAACCGCCAATGGGCCACCCAGGATGATGCCCACGGCACCTGCCAAAAACATGATCAACGCCTTGGGCCCCAACTTCAATATGCCCTTAAAATCTATACTTAAGGTCAACAGCACCAAAGAAGTGGGAAGCAGATATTGGGAAGCCATTCTATACAATCCTGAATATTCTCCTGAAATCAATCCAAATGAATTTAGCAAAGCCGGTATAAAATAGCAGAGCAATATAGAGGGTACCACGCGGTAAAACTTGGTCCAAAAAATAGATTTGCTGGCAGAAGTAGAAAATACAAGAGCCAATATGGCCAGTAATATTCCTAAAACAACAGCATCATTGGTAATCAAAGGGGTATGTTCTTGCATAATAATCTGATTTGATCACATAATTACTGTAAATGGCTTTAAAGCACAAGCCATTGAAGTAAAAGCTTGATGTGAAAATCCTATACTCTCTCCCAAATCGTCATTAATTCACTTAGCATCATGGCAGTAGCTCCCCAAACGATTTCTTGATCTATATCAAAGTAGGGTACATCCATCTTGGGCACATTGCGGGCTTCCATGGTTTTACGCTTTCGGATATTTTTATCTATGAGATAGGTAAAGTCACATTCTATCACCCGGGTGACCTCTCTGGGGTCGGGATTGAAGCGGGGCTCCTCTTCCATAAATCCCAGATAAGGTGAAACAGAAAAATTACTAGGGGCTATAAAAAGGTGTGAAAGCTCGCCGAATATCTTGATTTTAGATTTGTCCACCCCGATTTCTTCCTCTGTCTCTCTCTTGGCGGTAAAATCGAGTCCGCCGTCACTTTCCTCCCATTTACCACCCGGAAAAGATACCTGCCCGCTATGCGCACCGGTATAAACAGGACGTTTGATGAATGGAACCGCACAGCCATCTTCGGTTGGATAAAAAAGAATGAGTACGGCGCCCTTTCGGGCCCCTGCCTTTTTTTCATAGGAAAACCGGGCATGGTCTAAAGGCCGGGGCGCCATGATCAGCTGTCCCTCCCTACCGGGTAGAGGCTGCTGAAGGTTTCTTTCCAATCTTTTGATGACATGGGCTAGTTTCATTCATTAAAAGAAATAGTAGTCAATTTTTTCCGGAGGTAACTTTCGGTTTTATAGTCAGTAGTAGTAAATGGGTTTTCGTATTGGATATAGGTATTCTTATCCGGCATCACCAGCCATAGTTTAGGGGTATATGTCTCATCTTCCTGAAAATGCCCCGCTACCAACAAATGGTCCCCTGTGATCCATACGGCATCTTCAAATACACCTGCTGGCCCCATGAACAGCAACCTTTCTTTCATACCATTGGACCTGTAGTAACTTACTTCTCCATCGGGATTCAGGCCTACCTTACCTTGAGGATCTATTTCTATCTTATAGTCATAGATGTCCACTACTCCTTTTTCTTCCGGATGGGTGATCTGAAACTTCTTAAGGGGGTATCCTGATTCCATGCTATTTTCTTCCGGGAGCTCCATCACTTCATACTGGAATTCCTGTTCCATGGAGAACGCCGTCTTGCTGAATTCCCTGCCCTGCATTTCCCAATGATTTATCCATTGGGGCATCTTTTGGATCCCCATCTGCATGATCTGCATGTGCGAAGGAGTATCTGATGTCTCTTCTGCCGTTTCTTCTTCCCCGGGTTCGGTACCACAGGCAGATAGGAAGCAAAGCCCTATTACTATCAATGTTAAATATCTTCTATCGGGATGAGCCATAGATGTTTAA
>SKYL01000219.1 GCA_007127935.1 Halorhodospira sp.
ATCCACGTCCTTGAAGAAGTCCCGGATGTAGTCGGCCGCGGGGTGGTCGAGGATCTCCTTCGGCGTGCCGATCTGGGTCACGGCGCCGCCCTCCATCATCGCGATCCGGTCACCGATGCGCATCGCCTCGTCGAGATCGTGGGAGATAAAGACGATGGTCCGCGCGTGCTCCTCCTGGAGGCGCAGCAACTCCTCCTGCATCTCCCGGCGAATCAGCGGGTCCAGCGCCGAAAAGGCTTCATCCATCAACAGGATCGTCGGATCGGTGGCCAGAGCCCTCGCCAGCCCGACCCGTTGCTTCATGCCGCCGGAGAGCTCGTCGGGGCGGCTGTCGGCGTTACGCCCCAGCCCCACCTGCTCCAGGGCGTGCATCGCCCGCTCCCGGCGCTCGCTGCGCGGCACCCCGGCCACTTCCAGGCCGAAGGCTGCGTTCTCGAGCACCGTCATATGGGGCAGCAAGGCGAAAGACTGAAAGACCATGGCGATATCCCGCCGGCGCAACGCCACCAACTCGTCGGCGGACATGGACAGGACGTCCTCGCCGTCGATGAGGATCTCCCCCGAAGTGGGCTCGATGAGCCGGTTGATCATCCGCACCAGGGTCGACTTGCCGGACCCGGAGAGGCCCATGACCACAAAGACCTCCCCCGCCTCGATGCGCAGGCTCACGTCCCGCACCCCCACCACATGCCCGATACGGCTGAAGATCTCGTCCTTGTGCAACCCCTGCTCGATCAACGACAGCGCCTCTTCCGGGCGCGGGCCGAAGATCTTGTAGAGGTGATGGATCACGATCTTTTCGGGCATGGGCCGCGTCCCCGTCGGCTTCACTCGAAGCGTAGCTGTCCGGATTCCCCGCCGCAGACTACCGAATCGGGGGGGTGGACGGGAACCCACCACAGTTCCAAGAGCCTGGGCTTCCGTTCTGATACCATTGCGGGTTTGAATCGGCCCCGTCAGAGGCTAGGCAACCACGAACGGCCCATGAAGATATCAGCATCCATCTATTCCAATACGCACCGAGACTTAGAGTCGATTGTCAGGGAACTGGATGCCCATAACGTGGACTTTTTCCATATCGACTGCAACGACGACCTTGGCGTCTTCGAAGACATCGAGCGCATTCGGGCCGTCAGCGACACGCCCATCGACCTGCACATCATCGGCCCCGACCCGGAGCCCTACTACGAGCCCATCATCCGTCACCAGGTGGATTACGTTTCGTTCCAGTACGAGACCTTGGAGCGGCCGCTGGAGGTTCCGGCCTCCGTGCCATCGAAATTGGGGTTGGCGGTGGTCTCATCCACCGACATGGGAGTATTCGCGCCGTTTGAGGATCGGTTCGACTTCATCCTGTTGATGACCACCACGCCGGGCCGCAGCGGCGGCGTCTTCGACAAGAGCAACTTTCGCAAGATTCGCCAGTTACAACAGCTCTACCCGCGGACCCAGATCCATGTGGACGGCGGCGTCAACCACGAAGTGTCGTTCATCCTGCGCAACATGGGGGTCTATGCCTCGGTCTCCGGCTCCTACCTGATGAACAACGAGTTCATCGGCGCGGCGTTGTTGAATCTGAAAACCCACGACATCGAGTCCCACTATTTGGTCAAGGACTTCATGCAGGAGCGCGATGAGATTCCGCTGGTGGGTCCCGAACAGCGCGATGTAAAGACCGTGGTACAGTCCATCGAGGACTACCGCATGGGCTGTACGCTGCTGGTGGACGAGGCCGGCGTCCTCGAAGGCATGATCACCAACGCCGATATGCGCCGTGGGCTGCTACGCCACCTGAACGACCTCGCGGAATTGACCGTCGACGAGATGATCAACCGCGACCCGGTGGTGGCCAACGAGAACCTCACGGTGACCGAGTTGCTGCAACTCATCAAGCGCCAGTCGTTCCCGGTGAACTACATCCCGGTGGTGGACGACGAACGGCGCGCCACCGGCATTGTCTGTTTCTGGAACCTGGTAAAGGGCGAATTATGATCCTCCACCTGAACAAGAATACCGACCGGTCGACCATTGAGGCCATGTCCCGGCAGTTGGACGCCTTTCATATCGAACGGGAGCACTGCCACATCCTGGTGACGCCGTCGGCCACCCGTGAAGTGCCTGAAGCGTTCCGCGCTCACGTGGAGGAGTCGTTCGTATTCGATAACGACATGCAGCTTTCCAGCGCCGCCTACTTCCCGGGCACCCGGCCCGTCACCATCGGCGATTTGACTATTGGCGGCGACACCGGAAACACCATGCTCATCGCCGGCCCCTGCTCCGTGGAATCCGAGGCCCAAATCCGTGCGTCGGCGGAATTACTCAAGGAACTGGGCGTATCGACCCTGCGTGCCGGCTGCTTCAAGCCGCGCACCTCACCCTACAGTTTCCGCGGGCTCGGCCTGGAGGGGTTGGAGTTGCTCAAGGCCATGCGCCGCGATTACGGCCTTCACGTCATCACCGAGGTGCGTGACTCCACCCACGTGGACGACGTCATCGAGGCCACCGACATCATTCAGATCGGCGCCAAGGCGATGTACGACCACGGCATCCTGGAAGCGTGCGGCCGCGCCGACAAGCCGGTGCTCCTCAAACGCTTCTTCGGCGCCACGCTACAGGAGTTCGTCCAAGCCGCCGACTTCGTCCTCTCGGGTGGCAACGAAGATGTCATCCTCTGCGAGCGCGGCATTCGCACCTTCGAGACCGGGACACGGTTCACCCTCGACCTGTGCGGCGTGGCCTACCTCAAAGAGCACACCAACCTGCCGGTGATCCTCGACCCGAGCCACGCCATGGGTTACCGCTACGGCGTACCGGACTTGGCGCGGGCCTGCGCCGCCATGGGGATCGACGGCCTGCTCATCGAGGTCCACCCTGACCCGTCGACGGCGCGCTCCGACGCCTCCCAACAACTCGACCACGACGCCTTCCGCGCGCTGGTGCAGTCGCTGCAACCCATCGCCGCGGCGGTGGGCCGCCGGATCGTCTAAGGCCAGGGGCCGTGGAATTGATCATGGGATCGGCGCAGATCCGCCTGCTCGCATTAGACGTGGACGGTGTACTCACCGACGGCGGCATGTACTACAGCGAGAGCGGCGAGGAGTTCAAACGCTTCGACACCAAGGATGGACGCGGCATCATTGAATTGCAGCGGGCCGGGGTCCCGGTGGTAATCATCAGTTCCGGCTATAAGCAGACCGTCATCGAGGAGCGCGCCCGGACCTTGGGCATCCAGCGCTACTACGTCGGCACCGAACCGAAGCTCGCCATCCTCGGCGGCTGGTGCGCGGAGCTGGGCATCGGCCTCGAACAGGTCGCCTTCATCGGCGACGACATCAACGACCGCGCGGTCATCGAAGCGGTGGGCCTGTCCGCCTGTCCGGCCGACGCCGTGGACGCCATTCGCCGTCGGGTGGACATCGTCCTGAGCCGGAACGGTGGGTACGGCTGTGTGCGCGAGTTCATCGACCACCATTTGCGTGGCCGCATCCCTCGCGCCAGCGCCACCCAGGAGTAGCCGCCATGGGCTTTCGGATCATCATTCCCGCCCGCTACGCATCGGCCCGTCTTCCCGGCAAGCCACTGCGCGAGATCGCCGGACGGCCGATGATCGCCCATGTGGTGGAGCGGGCCCGGGAGAGCGACGCCGAGGCGGTCACCGTGGCCACCGACGATGAGCGCATCGCCGAGGTAGCCGCGGCGCTGGGGGTCGATGTCTGCATGACCTCGCCGGACCACGCCTCGGGGACCGAGCGCATCGCGGAGGTCATCGAGCGCCGGGCCATCCCGGACGAGGCCGTCCTGGTGAACCTGCAAGGGGACGAACCGCTAATGCCCGGCGTCTGCCTGAATCAGGTGGGCCATGCGCTGGAGACGGACCCCGAGGCGGTCATGGCCACTCTCAGCGCACCCATCGAGGCCGCCCGGGAGATCGACGACTGGCATGTCATCAAGGTGATCGTCGACGCCCACGGGAACGCCATCTACTTCAGCCGGGCGCCGATCCCATGGCACCGGGAATCCTTCGGCGAGCAATCGGCCGACGGACTGAACGAAGCGCTGGCCGGTGGTCACTACCTGCGGCATATCGGCCTCTACGGCTACCGCGCCGGCTTCGTCAAGCAGTATGTGGCGTGGGGGCCGTGCGCCTTGGAGGCGCTGGAATCCCTGGAGCAACTTCGCGTGCTGTACAACGGCCAACGCATCAAGGTGGTCCCCGCCGCCCGGATTCCAGGCCCCGGGGTCAACAACGCCGACGAATTGGCGCGGGTCGCCGCCATCCTCGGCCGGTGAGGCCCCGCCCCCCATGGCCGCCCATTCAACACCGAGTCGTCCGTCCGTTCCGGAGCCACTGTTCTCCTCTCCCCCGGAGTCGATCTGCCTGCTACGCCTGTCGGCCATCGGCGACTGCTGCCACATGACGGCGGCGGTGCGCGCCCTGCAGCGGGCTTGGCCCGAGACCCAGCTGACCTGGATCATCGGGGCCACGGAGGCCGGATTGCTCGGAGATCTCCCCGGCATAGAATTCATCACCTGGCGGAAAGGCGGCGGACTGAGCGGTTACCGGGCCCTGCGCCACCGATTGCGCGGGCGGCGCTTCGACGCCCTGCTGCTGGCCCAGGTGGCGCTGCGTGCCGGCGGCTTGGCCACCGCCGTACGGACACCTCTGCGCCTCGGATTCGACCGCGCCCGCGCCCGCGACGGGCACGGCCTCTTCATCAACCGCCGCATCCCGCCGCACCCCCGGGGCCATGTGCTGGAGGGGTTTTTCGATTTTCTTCGCGCCCTTGGCGTGGACGATCACGAATTGCGGTGGGACATCCCACTACCCGAAAGCGCCCGGGAACGCGCCGCGGAGGTCATTCCCGACGGTCGGCCCACCCTGGTGATCAGCCCCTGCAGCAGCCAGCGCTTCAACAACTTTCGCAACTGGTCACCGAAGTCCTACGCCGAGGTGGTCCGCCATGCCCACGAGGCCCACGGGTTGGCAACGGTCCTCACCGGCGGCCCCAGCGCCGAGGAGCAGCGTTACGGCGAGGCCATCGTCCGCCTGGCCGGAACGCCGGTGACCAATTTCATTGGCGCTACCCACCTCAAGGAACTGCTGGCGATCCTGGCGCGTGCCGAGGTGGTGCTCTGCCCAGACTCGGGCCCGGCCCACATGGCCACCGCCGCCGGCACACCGGTCATCGGCCTCTACGCCACCAGCAACCCCGACCGCACTGGCCCCTACCTGAGCCGGCATTGGGTGATCAACCGCTACCCCGATGCCGTACGCAGGGCCTGGGGCGTCGGAGTCGACGAGGTGGCGTGGGGCCGCCGGGTACGTGACCCCCGGGCCATGGAGTTGATTCAGGTGGCTGACGTCACCGGGCGGCTGGACGCGCTGATGGCGACCCCAATGGCGGAGCGGCTTGCGCCACCGCGGCTGCGGACTGCTGTATGAGTCACGTGTCGTTCCTCCTAGGCCCGGTCGATTTTCTCCAGCAGCATGATGTACTGGGCGTGCAGCACCGGCAGGCTGCGTTTGCCCGAAACCAAACGAAGACCCGCCTCTTCGAGCCCCGCGTGCAAATCGGCCGGACTGTGACGGGTCAATCGCTTCAGTCCGGAACGCGCATTGTGCATCCAGGTATGCAGCGGCGACGTCAAGTAGGTGGTCACAATGGCATGGCGCCGGGTGACCCGTCCGATCTCGTTCAAGGTGGAACGGCGCGCGGCGGGGTCATGCAGATGCTGGAACAGCCGGATGCAGGTCACGATATCGAAGCTATCGTCGGCGAACGGCAGCGCGTCGGACTCCAACCGGACCAGCGGCAACTCGGCGCCGAAGGTCTCGCGGCAAAGCCCCAGCATCGCCTCCCCGTGATCCCCGCCCACCACGTAGCCACCGTGCCGGCGCAGGTCGTCAACAAAACGCCCGTACCCAACGGGCATATCCAAGATCGTATCTCCGGGCCGGCTGATTCGGACCAAGTGGTTCCGGATAATGCGCGCCTCGAGATGGTGGACGATACGTTGATCAAGGGAGCGGTAGCGCTTTTCACGATACGCCCGCACCCGTTTCTTCGATCGATCCTGCCGCATGGCGCCTCACTGAATCGTCTGGCGGGAGGCATCGGATCCCGCCCCTCGCCGGGGCCGGACCGAGAACCTGGTGGGGATTACGGTGTAGCCGCGCGAATTATCCGGACTGCTCCAGACCCGGTCAAGCGTCGAGCCGAGAAACCGGTTTCGGTTACAATCCGGACCACCCAATGGACCTGAACCATGCTGATCTCGTACCGCAAGAATTTCCTCTTTATCCATATCGCCAAGACCGGTGGCACCAGTGTTCGCGCCGCCCTGCGCCGCTACCGCTGGGGCGGCTGGTACACCGTCCCGCTGTGGCTGGCCAGTCAAGCCAATCAACTGACACGGCCCCGCCACAAGCTGGGGCTGAAATTTCCACGCCACGCCAAGGCCATCGCCGCAAAGGAAATGTTGCCGGAGCCGGTGTACCGCGACCTGTTCAAATTCACCATCGTGCGCAACCCGTGGGATTTACAGGTCAGCTCCTACCACCACATTCACCGGGAAAAACCTTATGTCCTCGAAGGCATCAAAACCTTCGAGGACTTTTTGAAGTACAAATTCGACCCGGAACGGCCTTACGACTATATGCTCGACACGTCGGCGGAACTCCAGCACGAGTACATCATCGACCTGCGCGGCAATGTGATCGTGGACTTCATCGGCCGCTACGAGCGACTGCAAACCGATTTCGACACCATTTGCGAGCGCATCGGCGTTTCTCCGTTCCCGTTGCCTCACCTGCGCAAGGGGGTGGAGCGCAGCGGCCCGGACTACCGCGGCTACTACACGGATGAATTGGTGGAACTGGTGGGCCGGCACTACCAGCGCGACCTGGATCTTCTCGACTACCGCTTTGACGACTCCGGACCAGAGTCCTATGGCGGATGACGGGCGGCTGGCTCACGGCGAATTCGATCTGGGCCGAGCGGGGCGGCTCATCACCAGGGAGGTTTTTCACCGCTATCCCGGCAAGCGTGCGTTGCTCCATGGAGAACTGGGCGAGCGGGCCGTCGTTGCCAAATTCTACCTGGGCCACTGGCAACAATTTCTTCATTGGTTCCACAGCGTTCGCGGCAGCCGCGCCTTGTCGGTTCGGGGCATCGCCACACCGGAACTGCTCTATGCCGGGTTCCAACCGAGTGTCCCTGCCTGGCTGTCCGTGCAGGAGTACATTCCCCCGGACGAACCGTGGCCGCCACGGTCCGGAGACCCCGCATTCGAACACGCCCACCGCCGTCTGCTGGAGACCCTCGCCCACCACCACGAAGCCGGCGTCATCCAGAGGGATCTGAACTGGCTGAACTTCATCCCCCGGGGCGGCCAGCTCTACACCCTGGACACCGACGAGATCCGGGTCCAGCGACGGCCTTTGTCACGGCACAGAGCCATCGGCCATCTGGTACGGATGTACAGCTCCAAAACCCACCTGCCGGAGACCGTGGTTCTGTCCGGCTACCATCAATACGGCAAAGTAAGGCACTGGTCTCTGGATGATGCCGATATCCGGGACTTCCTGCTCCGGGTCCGCGAAGGCCGCCTGCATCACGCCCGCCGGGTCGCCACATTGGCCGGACGGGGCTGGAAACACTATCCGCGGGAACACCGGGGCGGCGGTCTGCTGATCAGGGATCGCCGCCGGTTGAACCCGGAGCATTGCCGGGAGTTGGAGGAACGGTTGGCCACCGCCGGAACCAGCGGGGCACGGGCATTCACCTTGGGAGGTGGACGCGCCGTTTGCAGTCTCCCCTTGGGCACCGCCCCGCGGCGATGGCGGCGGCATCTCACCCGAAGAGCTATCGGTGCTTGGCGCACCCTAGTGACCACCCAACGGCTCGGCCTGACCCGCGAACGCCACCTGGGGGTCATCGTCCTTCCGACCCACGACGCCTGGACCGCCTTCCTTTTGCGGTCGCCCACTGAAGGCATCCCGCTGACCACCGTCCTCGATCAGGGGGACGCGGTGGAACGCCGGTCTTTGTTGAGCGCTCTCGGCTGGTTCCTCGCCGCACTGAACCACAGCCGCTGCATTATTGAACGGCGCCCCTTGGAGGCGCTGACCTGGGACGGCCGGCACATCAGCCTATCCGACCCGCGGGCGGCACGCTGCATCCCCCCTCGCCGGCCCCGCTTCTCCGCGCAATGGGAACCATTCCGTCGACGGATCATCCAGGATCTGGAGACACACGGAATCGCGGCCACCGAGCTACCGCAACCGGACGCCGCAAGAACGCCAGTGCCGTCATGTTCACACCATGAAACATCCATGTGACGGCGAGCCGGCGAAACGACTACCTCAATCCGGCCAGTCTCAAACGGATCACCGCAAAGACCGCCTCCCAGACGATACGCCGCGACATCTTGGACTGACCGTCCCGGCGCTCGGTAAAGACGATGGGAACTTCTTTAATACTCATACCTTGCTTCCAGATTCTATAATTGAGTTCAATCTGGAAGGAGTAGCCGTTGCTGAAGATCCGATCCAAATCCAAGCTCTCCAACGCACGGCGGGTAAAGCATTTAAAACCACCGGTAACGTCGAGAATCTTTAAGCCGGTGACCCATCGGGTATAGACCCCGGCAAAATAGGAAAGCAATAGCCGCCGCATGGGCCAGTTGATAATGCGAATCCCGTCGATATAGCGCGAACCGATAACCAGATCATGACGCTGGGCGGCCTCCAACAGCTTGGAAACATCCCGTGGATCGTGACTAAAATCACAATCCATTTCGAAGACGTACTCGTAGCCTCGCTCCAAGGCAAAGCGGAAACCGGTAATGTAGGCCGTCCCTAACCCCTGCTTCCCTTCCCGCTCGATCAAAAAGAGGTTGTCCTGCTGACGCTGCCGGTCCTTGACCACCTGGGCGGTGCCGTCGGGGGAGCCGTCATCCAGAATCAAGATCGATAGGTCCGGGTAGAAATCATGGACCGTAGTCAACATGCGCTCGATATTATCGATCTCATTATAGGTCGGAATGATCAACAATGCTTTGTCATAGGGAAGCCGCCCGACCATGCTCTCTACCTCATTGAATTCGAATTGCTTTGTTCTTGTGTACACTGGTCCAATAAAAATAAAGCCCGGGAAGACTGGCAACGATGAGGATCAGCCCGTAAAGGATCGACATGGAAACCACTTGGGCCTCATCGGCCCCCACCAGCAAGAAAAGCCCAAGCATGGCGCCCTCGCGCAGTCCCCAACCGGCGATGGAGATCGGCACCGTAAGCAGGAGAAAGACCGGCGGCACAATAGCAAGAAAGAGCAGCAGGCCGTAATCCATACCGAGACCCAAGGCGAGATGATAGACCGCCACGACCGCGAGAAAGTGAATAAACACCGACAAAGGCAGGTGAATGGCCAAGCCACGGAGGCTGGAAAGAACTCGATCCAGACGCTCCCCGAGGGCGTGAAGGAGTTGGACGCCCCACACCCGAACCAGCCAGCCACTGCGGTGCAACAGGATCAGTCCGAGGACGCCAGACAACCCGATCATCGGGATCAGCAACAACAACCAGCGAATGGCGGACGGCAGGAGATCGTGGATGAACAGCCCGGCAATCAAGGCCATCAACAGCAATCCCATCAGCCCGATGCCCCGGTCCACCGCCACGGCATAGAAGGCATAGCGCTTTTTACACCGGCAGGCCTTGGCCAGATCAAGGGTGTCCCCCGGCGGGTTATGGAACTGGTGACGGCCGAAAGAGGCTGCCCGGGGAGCGCCGATTACCGTCCCTATAGAGACCCGCCGGATTTTTTTTCCAGGATACCCCTGGATGGATTATCGGCCGGTTATTTGGTACGTTCAGGGGCCCTTGATTCTATTTCCGGCGGACTCTCCCGACCTGCCATGCTATGGCTCTACTATCACCGGGAGAAGCGTAACGGGCTCTTCGGAATGCCGGAAATACCGGAATGTGTGGAAGATTACTCCCCAAAACGCAAAATCCAGGACCAGGCGGATGTGCTGGGTCTGCTGGTAACGGTACATCCC
>SKYL01000164.1 GCA_007127935.1 Halorhodospira sp.
CGCCAGGAAGGCGGCCGCCGAGCGTACAGGGATGTATTTACAGCGTCCCGCGCAACAGCCCCCGGGCCGGCCAAGACCCACCGCTACGTCGGCACCGACTACCAGGGCAGTTGCTCCCCGCTCACCGCGTGCCAAAAGCGCCCGGTCTGTTGCAGATCCAGCGCGTCCATCCGGGCGATCAGCCCCGCCGCCGACTCGTCGGCGTCGATGTGGCCGTTGCCGTTGGTCATGTCCGTGCGTACATAGCCGGGGTGGAGCAGCGCCACCGAGATCCCCCGCGGACGCAGATCCTCCGCCAGGGACGCCCCGGCCATGTTGACCGCCGCCTTCGACATCCGGTAGCCGTAGCTGCCGCCGGAGGTGTTGTCGGCGATGGAGCCCATGCGGCTGGTGACGATGCCGATCTTCCCGCTGTCGTTGACGAGCGGCAGCAACGCCTCCACCGCCATCAGCGGCCCGAGGGCGTTGGTCTCGAACTGGAGGCGGATCGCCTCCACCGCCTCCGCGTCCAGCGCCCCCAGCCGTTGGACCCGCATCACCCCCGCCACCACCATCAGCCAATCCACCGGCCGCCCGTGCAGGTGGCGGGCCAGGGTGCGCAGGGTCTCGTGCCGGGTGACGTCCACGTCCTCCACCACCTCCGCGCCGGTGGCGGCCAAGTCGGGGTGGGCCCGGCGGCAGGTGGCCACCACGGCATCGCCGCGTGCTTGGAGTTGGCGGGTGATCTCGAGGCCGATGCCCCGGTTGGCTCCGATGATGACTTTGGTCATGTCGATCTCCTATGGAAGAGGATTAAAGCGCCACGCCGGTCTCTCCGATCTCCGGTAGCGGCCGGTCTTCGCCCGCCGCCGCGGCGCGCAGCCACTCCAGCTCCAGCCGCCACCCGTCGGGGCCGGCGGGGGTCTCCAGAAACATCGGAATGTCGCGGGTGCGCGGGTCGGTGACGATGCGGCGGAAGGCGGCGGGCCCGATCTCGCCGCGGCCGATCAGTGCGTGGCGGTCCTTGCGTGAGGCGTGGGGTACCTTGGAGTCGTTGAGGTGGAGGCCCACCAGCCGGGAGAGCCCTACGGTCTCGTCGAAGTGCCGCCACATCTCGTCCCAGCCTGCCTCGGTGTGCAGTGCGTAACCGGCGGCAAAGGCGTGGGCGGTGTCGACGCAGACGCCGAACCGCTCCGGTCTCTCCACCCGCTCCAGGATCGCGGCCAACTCGCCGAAGTCGGCGCCGACGGTGGAGCCCTGGCCGGCGACGTTCTCCAGGACCAGGGTGACGCCGGTCTTTTCGGGGTGGAGCCGGCAGAGGGTGTTGAGGGCGTCGGCGATGGCCCCGATGCCCGCCTCCAAACCCCGTTCCATGTGAGCGCCCGGGTGGAAGTTCAGCAACTCGATGCCCAGCAGGTGGCACCGTTCCAACTCTTCGCCCAGGGCGCGCAGCGACTTCTCCCGCTTGTCCGGGTCCTTGGCCGCTAGGTTGATGAGGTAGGAAGCGTGGCTCATCACCGCGCCGATACCGGCCTTGGTACGGGCCGCCCGGAAGGCATCGGCCTCCTCGGTGGTGACCGGCTTGGCCTTCCAGGTCCGTTGGTTGCGGGTGAAGATCTGGATACAGTCGCAGCCGATGTCGCGGCCGCGGGCCGGGGCCAGCGGGGGGCCGCCGGCGGTGGAGACGTGGGCGCCCAGTTCCATCGTGTCGGGTTCACCGTGGCTGATCGGGTCTACGGCATTGTGCGTCCCGCGGGTGGACGCTGCAAATGGCGGTGGCTATGTCCCGCCGCGCGGGAAGCCGTGGCGGGGTGACCGTCTCCGGCGCTTGCCTCTACGGCGGCTCGTCCCCACTCTGTAATGGAGGGGCACCCGGCGATCCCGCCCGGTGCCGTCCGGCAATGCGAGTTTCCTGGAGGACAGGGTATGGGAAAGGTTTGGGTGATCGCCGCCGATGCGGCTCGTGCGCGGATCTTCGAGGCGGAGCACCGGACGGGCAATGACTTGCGGGAGGTGGAGACGTGGGTCAACCCGGAGATGCGAAACCGCGGCGCCGAGTTGGCGTCGGACCGTCCGGGACGCAGTTGGTCCCCCACGGGAGATGGGCGGCACGCCATGGATGAGCCCACCGATCCGAAGGAGGTAGAGGCACAACGCTTTTCCCGGGAGTTGTTGGAGCGGCTCAACCGAGCCTTGCAGGAGGGGCGGTTCAGTCACTTGGTGGTGGCCGCCGCGCCGCACTTTCTGGGGTTGCTCCGGGCCGGGCTGAACGGGCGTTTGAAGCAGGCGGTCAGCGTGGAGTTGGACAAGGATCTCAGCCACTTGGAGCGCCCGGAGCAGATTCGGGGACACCTGCCGGATTTCCTTTTCTAGCCGTTTCCCTAACGTGGGCAGAGGCGGTGGAGGGCCGCCTCGCGTCCGGTCTCCAGCTCCGAGGGGAGGTGAGGCGTTGCCGGGTCCAGTACCCAGGCGGCGATGTCCAGGTGGACCCGTTCCCGCTGCAGGTCCCGGGTCAGCATGTGGTAGCCCTCCGGGTAGAGGATCAAGCGCCACCGCCCCTCCGGCGGGTCGGGCAGGCGGCGGAGCATCCCGCAGACCGGGCGCGGCGGGATGACTTGGTCGTTTTCGCCGTAGAGGATCAGCGCCGGCGCGGTGAGCCCGCCGGTGGCGGCCAGGGCGCGGTCCATGAGGTTGGTGACGCCCTCCAGGACGTCGGCCCGAGTCTCCCGCTGGATCAGCGGGTCGTTGTAGAGGGCGCGCATCACCTCCGGGTTGTCGGTGGGGCGGACGCCGAGACTCTCGCCGGTCAGTCGCCAACCCGGGGCGATCCGCGCCGTGAGCCACAACGCGTACTGCTGGTACCACGGCATGTGCCGCCGTCCCCAGACCGCCGGGGCCACCAGGATGACGCCGTCGATCTCCGGGTCCCGCTCCGCCGCCAGGATCATTACAACGCCGCCCCCCATGCTCTGACCGAGAAGGTAGAGGGGGTGCTCCGGGTAGCGTTGGGCCAGTAGTTCGAGGACGGTCTCCGCGTCATCCACGAGTGTGTCGGTGCCCGGCCACCGGCCTCTGTTCTCGGTGGCGCCAAAGCTTCGTTGATCGTAGGCGTAGGTGACGATCCCCTCGGCGGCCAGCCGTTCCGCCGCCATGGCGAGGCCGGCGCTGTAGTCGTTGAGGCCGTGCAGTCCGAGGATCACCGCCCGGGGCGCTTCGTCCGGCCCCCACCGCTGGTAGGGTAGGGTGTAACCGTCCGCGGTTACGATTTGCTCCGGGTCCCAGGCCGCCGGGCCGGTGCCGGCGTCGGTGTCGGAGCGGGAACAGGCGCCGGTGAGCAGGGCGCC
This sequence comes from Halorhodospira sp., assembly GCA_007127935.1. Classification (GTDB taxonomy): domain Bacteria; phylum Pseudomonadota; class Gammaproteobacteria; order Nitrococcales; family Halorhodospiraceae; genus SKYL01. The sequence goes on from SKYL01000164.1 coordinate 3,324, forward strand.
GGCGAGCAGAGCGGTCCAGAAAAGGCGTGAGCGTGTCACCAATCCCGCTTCCCGGTGGTCAGCCTTCCCTGCGCCGCATAAACATGCGGACTTGCGCTTCCAGGCTCTCGGCGAATGCCCGCGCTTCCAGTTCCCGGTCGATGGATTCGGAAAGCGCTTGCAACTCTTCAAGAGACATCTCTTCCAAATCGATTTCCAGCGGTGAGTTGTTGTTTTTGGATCGTGCCTGACGCATGACTTTTATGATTTCCTCCGTAAAGATTGGACGACGGTAAGGCGCCGTCCGTCGATCGCCGGGATCAATCGTGTATCCATGAACGAACGCCCACGGCGAGGTGGGCACATTCGGTACGTCGAGTTGCCGCCGCTGTTCTATTCGGTGGTCGTGCGGGCCTGGGACGAGCCGGCCTCTTTGGCCGCGGCCGCGAGCGCGTGGATGCGTGCGACCATGGCGTAAAATCCGTCACGACGATTGGGGCTTAGGTTTTGTTCCAATCCCAGCCGGATGAACAAGTCGCTGATGTCCGTGGCCTCGATTTCCTCCGGCGTATGTCCGGAGTAGGCCATCAACACCAGCGCGATCAGCCCCTTGACGATGAATGCATCACTGTCGGCGATGAAGATCAGGCGTTCCGGATCGTCCTCGTCCCGGTGGCTGATCAGCCAGACATTGCTGGTGCATCCCTCGACACGGTTCTTTTCGATCCTCTGCGCCTCCGGAAATTCCGGAAGTTTGCGGCCGAGGTCTATCAAAATCCGGTAGCGCTCCTCCCAGTCCTCAATGAACTCGAAGGTCTCCACCACATCGTCCAGAGTCATGGTCTCGAAGGTCATCCGTTTGAAATAAAGTGATCTCGTGGGTCGGCCGTGGCAAAGACGGTGATCTCTTCCCGGTCATGGTAGAGCTGCCGCGCCTTGAATCGAATACGGCCGGTCTGCTCCATGGCGTCCAATGCGTCACGCACCGTATCCAGCGGCCGTTTCATTGGGAGCTTGAGATTGAATATAGACCGTCGGCACCAGTCGTGCCGGAACCACTGCCGGACCAGTTTCGCGATGCCTCCGGGCCGTTCTACCACATCGCAGAACATCCAGTCCACCGGCCGTGGGGGGCGGTACTTGAACGCGTCCGTGCGCAAGTGGTGAACGCCGGGGTCGTCGGCCAATTCCTGGGTCAGGGCGCCGTTGTCCACCGCGATGACTTGCAGCCCCCGCCGCAGCAGCAGCCAGGTCCAGCCGCCGGGGGCGGCGCCCAGATCCACCGCGCGCTCTCCGGGCTGGGGCGCCATGGAGGCGGGCACCAGCAGGTGGAACGCCTCTTCCAGTTTCATCACCGAGCGGCTGGGGGCGTGCTTGGGCATACGCAGGCGGGGGATGCCCATGGGCCAGCCGGCTCCCGTGCCGATACCGAGCAGGACGTGGTCCGACGATGGAAAGAAGAGATGGAGGCGCTGACCGTCCTTGCCCGTCCGCCGGAGCATCCCCGCATCCTCCAGCGCCCGCCGGGCCGGGCCTTGGAAGCGGCGGCAAAAGCGGGCCATGGGGCGGCCCTCATCGCTGTCCGGGTGCTCCACCGAAAGGTCGCGGACCGCCAATTCCGGCGGGAGGGCGGCGGCGATGCGCTCCGCCCGGCCGCCGGTGGGAAGGTCGCGGAGTTCGGCCAGCAGTTGGAAGGCGGCCCGGGCAAAGACCAGATCGGGCGGCGGCCCGGCCTCGCCGCCCGGCGCCTCGAGGACGACCCAGCCGCTGCCGGGGCGGGCGCGGCACCAGCCCTGGATGCCGTGTTGGAGCGCCGCCGCCGTCGCTTCGGCGGCCAGGGTGGGCTCGTAGCCCGCCCGGCAGTGCATGATCCAGCCCGAGGTTTGCATGGCGGCGATTGTACGCGGGCGGCGGGCGGGGTGGCATGGCGGTCGTCGCGAGGACTATCCTTGTCAGAGGGTGACTCGGTCCACGGAACAGTGACGAAAGGGGAAGTTCATGGAAACGGTGCTGATTGTCGTTCTTGCCGTGTTGCTGGGGTTGATCGCCTCGGCCATCCGCGTCCTGCGGGAGTATGAGCGGGGCGTGATCTTCCAACTCGGCCGGTTCTGGAAGGTGAAGGGTCCGGGGCTGATCCTGGTAATCCCGGTGATTCAACAGATGGTGCGCGTCGACCTGCGCACGGTGGTCATGGACGTGCCGAGCCAGGACGTGATCTCCCGCGACAACGTCTCCGTGGGGGTCAACGCGGTGCTCTACTTCCGGGTGATCGATCCCCAGCGGGCGATCATCAACGTGGAGGACTTTTACTCGGCGGTGAGCCAGTTGGCCCAGACGACGCTGCGCTCGGTGTTGGGCCAGCATGAACTCGACGAGATGCTGGCGGAGCGGGATAAGCTCAACGCCCATATCCAGGAGATCCTCGATCAACAGACCGACAACTGGGGCGTGAAGGTGGCCAACGTGGAGATCAAGCACGTGGACATCGACGAGTCCATGGTGCGCGCCATCGCCCAGCAGGCCGAGGCGGAGCGGGCGCGGCGGGCCAAGGTCATCCACGCCGAGGGTGAGATGCAGGCGGCCGAGAAGCTGCGTGACGCCTCCGAGATCCTGGGGCAGAGCCCGGCGTCGTTGACTCTGCGCTATCTCCAGACATTGGTCACGGTGGCCAACGAGAATCAGAGCACGTCCATCGTCTTCCCGCTGCCCATTGATCTGATGCAGGCGTTCATGGCGAAGATGAACTCCGCGGGCCAACGGCCGGGCGGTGGCGGCCCGGCGGCCACCGGCGGTTGATGAGGGGCCGGGTTGACCGGGTCCAAGGGCGCGGTGGGGGCCGCTGAGGGATTGGCCCCCGCGGACACGGCCCGCCTGGAAGGCTTTCTCGACGCGGTGTGGATGGAGCACGGTTTGTCGGAGCACACCTTGGCCGCCTACCGCAGCGATCTGGCCGGGGCGGCACGCCACGTGGCGGCGGCCGGCGGCAGCCTGGAGCGGGCCGGCCGGGCCGAGTTGATGGGGTATTTGGCGGCGCGGGTGGCCAGCGGCGCGCGCCCGCGGACCACGGCGCGGCTGGTCTCCTCGCTGCGGCGTTTCTACCGGTGGCTCTACCGCGAGGGGGTGCGCGGGGACGACCCCACCGCCGACCTGGCCGCTCCCCGGCTGGGCCGTCCGCTCCCCGCCGCGCTGACCGAGGCGGATGTGGAGGCCCTGCTGTTGGCCCCGGACGTGGATGATCCCATCGGTCTGCGTGATCGCAGTATGTTGGAGCTGATCTACGCCACCGGCTTGCGGGTCTCGGAGTTGGTGGGCCTGACCATGGACGCCGTCAACCGCCGCCAGGGAGTGGTGCGGGTGGTGGGCAAGGGCGGCCGGGAGCGGTTGGTCCCCATGGGCGAGGAGGCGGCCGAGTGGCTGGGCCATTACCTGCGGGTCGGCCGGACGGAGTTGCTGGGCCGGCGGCCGTCGGAGGCGGTCTTCGTCACCCGCCGCGGCGAGGGGCTGACGCGGCAGGCGTTTTGGTACCGGATCAAGCGGTACGCCCGGCTGGCCGGGATCACCAAGCCGCTCTCTCCTCATACGCTGCGCCACTCTTTTGCCACCCATCTACTCAACCACGGGGCGGATCTCCGGGTGGTGCAGCTCTTGTTGGGTCATGCCGATCTCTCCACGACGCAGATCTATACCCACGTGGCGCGGCAGCGGTTGCGGGAATTGCATGCCGAGCACCATCCGCGGGGGTGAGTGAGAAACCGCGCTTGCTGGCGTAGAATCTGGCGGGAAACGGCTTCATGGTTGAGGGCAGGATGATGAGATTGTTGTGGACACGGTTGGTTTTCTTGGCGGCGCTGTTGTTGACGCCGTGGGTTGTCGCGGGCGATGACCATGGCCGGATCGATATGGCGCTGCAGGCGATCAACCCCGAGTTGTCGGCGGACGCCGTGCGGGAGACGCCCATCGAGGGGCTCTATGAAGTCGTGGTCGGCGACCGCGTGGTTTATATGTCCGCCGACGGGCGCTATCTGATCCAGGGCGAGTTCATCGATCTGAAGACGGAGCGGTCGATCTCCGAGGGCCACTTCCGGGAGGTCCGCCGCCGGGAGATCGAGGCGGTGCCGGTGCGGGAGATGGTGGTCTTCCCCGCCGAGGGTGAGCGCCGCGGCTGGGTGACGGTTTTTACTGACATCGAGTGTCCGTTCTGTCAGCGCCTCCACCTGCACGTGCCGGAGATCAACGAGCAAGGCGTGGAGGTGCGTTACATCATGATGCCGCGCAGCATCCCCTCCAGCTCCTATCGCAAGTCGGTGGCCGTCTACTGCGCCGATGACCGGGCCGCCGCGATGGATGAGGCGAAGGCCGGGACGTTGCCCGAGGCCAACGAGGAGTGTCCCAACCCGATCCAACAGCATGTGCAGTTGGCCCGTGACCTGGGCATCCGGGCCACGCCGACCCTGATCACCCATACCGGGCGGATTCACGAAGGATACCTGGGGACGGAAGGGGTGCTGGGGTTGTTGGAGGCGGACGACTAGAACGGTGTACCGTCTGCGGGGGCAACCCCGTCATTGCGAGGAGCGGAGCGACGAAGCAATCTCCACCGGTTAGACGTCAACCCATGGAGATTGCTTCGCTGCGCTCGCAATGACGGCCATCAGGCCAGCAATCAGCGCTCCAGTTGCTGGAACTTGCCGGGCTTGCCGTTCCACTCGTCGGCGTCGGCCGGCGGCTCTTTCTTCTCGGTGAGCACCGGCCAGACCTGGGAGAGTTCGGCGTTCAATTCCAGGAACTTCTCCTGCTCCGGCGGCAGGTCGTCCTCGGAGAAGATGGCCTCGGCGGGGCACTCCGGCTCGCAGAGGGTGCAGTCGATGCACTCATCCGGATCGATGGCCAGCATGTTCGGCCCTTCGTGGAAGCAGTCCACCGGGCAGACTTCCACACAGTCGGTGTATTTGCACTTGATGCAGTTTTCAGTGACGACGTAAGTCATGGGTTTGCTCCCTGTGGATTGGGGTTCCGGTCGGCGCGCCGTATTCTAACGGCTCACCTCAGTGGCCGTCATTCACAATCGCCTTGAGGCGGTAGAGTGTCTCCAATGCTTGGCGTGGAGTCAGCATATCCGGATCAAGGTTATTGATCGCTTCGACCAGCGCATCGGCGGTGGGATCGCGCTCTTCCGCCGGTGTCTCCGGCGCAAAGAGCGGTAGCTGCGGCGTTGTGCCGCCCTCCCGGCTGGCCCCTTCCTCCAGTTGCCGCAGCTTGCCGCGTGCGGCCTCCAGCACCCGGGGCGGGACGCCGGCCAGGGCCGCCACTTGAAGGCCGTAGCTCTGGCTCGCCGGCCCCTCCTGTACGGCGTGCAGGAAGACGATGCGTTCCCCGTGTTCCGCCGCGTCCAGGTGGACGTTGGCCACCGTGGGATGGTGGGCCGGCAAGGCGGTCATCTCGAAGTAGTGGGTGGCGAAGAGGGCGAAGGCGCGGACCCGCGCCGCCAACGCCTCCGCCGTCGCCCACGCCAGGGCCAGCCCGTCGAAGGTGCTGGTGCCGCGTCCGATCTCGTCCAGGAGGACCAGGCTCCGCTCGGTGGCGTTGTGGAGGATATTGGCGGTTTCGGTCATCTCCACCATGAAGGTGGAGCGCCCGGAGGCGAGGTCGTCGGAGGCGCCGATGCGGGTGAATATCCGGTCCAGGGGGCCGAGGACCGCCTCCCGGGCCGGCACAAAGCCGCCGGCGTAGGCCATCAGCGCGATCAACGCCGTCTGCCGCATGTAGGTCGACTTGCCGCCCATGTTGGGTCCGGTGATCAGCAGCATCCGCCGCCGGTCGTCGAGGACCACGTCGTTGGGGACGAAGGGTGACTCCAGGGTCCGTTCGACCACCGGGTGGCGGCCGCCGCGGATCCACAGCCCCGGTTCGTCCACCAGTTGGGGACGGACGTAGTCGAGGGTATCGGCCCGCTCGGCCAGCGCCGCCAGCGCGTCCAGTTCCGCCAGGGCAGCGGCGCACGCCTGGAGCGGCGCCAAGTCTTCCGCCAGGGTCGCCACCAGGGCCTCGTAAAGCGCCTTCTCCCGGGTCAGCGCCCGCTCCCGCGCCGACAGTACTTGCTCCTCGAACCGCTTGAGTTCCGGGGTGACGTACCGCTCCGCGCCCTTGAGGGTCTGCCGCCGGATGTAGTGCTCCGGGGCCTGGGCGCTTTGGCCTCGGCTGATCTCGATATAGAAGCCGTGGACGCGGTTGAAGCCGACCTTCAGCGTGGCGATGCCGGTGGCGGCCCGCTCCCGCGCCTCGAGGTCGGCGAGGAAACCGTCGGCGTTGCGGGAGAGGGCGCGCAACTCGTCGAGGTCTGCGTCGTAGCCGTCGGCCAGGACGCCGCCGTCCCGGACCGTGGCCGGCGGCGCCTCGACCAGGGCGCGGCGGAGCAGGGCGGCGTTCGCTTCGTGCTCGCCCAGCTGCGTGCGCAGGGCGGCCAGCCGCTCGCCGGTGACCGCATCGAGTAGCGCGTGCAGGGCCGGCAGCCGCTCCAATGCGTCCCGCAGCCCGGTGAGATCACGGGGGCGGGCGCTGCCCAGGGCGATTCGCGCCAGGATGCGCTCCACGTCGGCGCAACCGTCGAGGGTGTGGCGTAGCGCTTCCCACACTCTTTCGCAGGGATCATGGAGGGGCGGCATCCGGGGGGGGTGGGGGTCCCCGTTCAGGGTGTCGGCCGCCTGGACGGCGGCCGTCAAGCCTCCAGGGATGGATTCACGGCGTCCCTGAACGGGGAC
>SKYL01000103.1 GCA_007127935.1 Halorhodospira sp.
AGTAGAGGCGGCCGCCCCGCGCCAGCGGCAGTTCCTCCCACGGGGGCCGGTCGCCCAGGCGGACACGGATCAAAGACGCTCCCCCGCCAGCAAGTAGTCGAGATCGGCGATCAGGTCGTCCACCGGTTCGCAGCCCACCGACAGGCGCACCAGGTTCGGCTCCAGCCCGATCTCCCGCAGCTCGTCGTCGCTCTTGCCGTAGTGGCTCATCACCGCCGGGACCTCCACCAGGGTGTCCACCGCGCCGAAGCTGGGGGCCATCTTGATGGAGTGCATCCCGGCCAGCCGGTCCAGCACCACCCCCCGGTCCATCTCCACGATGAAGCTGATCATGGAGCCGCCGTGGCGAAAGTAGCGGTCGAAGAGCCGGGCCTGGGTGCCGAAGGCGCGGGACGGATGGCAAAGGGAGGTGATCCCCGGCTTGCCGTCGAGGTGCTCGATGATCTTCAAGGCGTTGGCCGCTTGGCGCTCCACCCGCATGTCGTAGGTGCGCAGGCTGCGCAGCATCAGGTAGGCGGTGTGGGGGTCCATGATCCCGCCCCGCTCGGAGCGCAGATCCCACGCCCGTTGGTGGAGGCCGTCGCTGCCCGCCAGCAAGACGCCGCCGATGAGGTCGTTGTGGCCGGAGATGTACTTGGTGCAGGAGAGCGTGGTGTAGTCGTAGCGGGAGAAGTCGAAGCGGATGTTGCACAGCCCGGCCAGGGAGATATCGGCGATCACCGCGCAGCCGGTGCGCGCCTTGAGGGCGGCCAGGGCCTCGTAGTCGTGGAGGAAGAGGTGCGGGTTGGTGGGGCTCTCCAGCACCACCACCTCCTTGGCGCCGTCCACGATCCGCCCCTCCAGCTCCTCCACCTCGTGGAAGCGAGCGATCTCGATGCCCAGCAATTCCGCCTGGCGGGTGAGATAGGCGTGGGTCTTGCGGTAGGTCTCGGTGCTGACGTGGACCCTCCCGCCGGGCCGGGCCAGCAAGTCCAGCGGCGCCGCCATGGCCGACATGCCGGAGTCGTAGACCAGGGCGCGGCAACCGGGGAAGACGGCCTCGAAGTACGCCTCCAACTGGAGCGTCCCGGCACTCACGTCCCGGGCGTAGCGGACACCGCGGTACTTGTCCTCGTGGCACTCGATCAACGCCCCCGGGCTGTCGAAGCTGTAGGCGGCGGAGAGGTGGATCGCCGGCACCAACGGATTCCCGTAGTTGCGGTGGATACGGGGATCGCCGTAGGTGCTCACCGTGTTGCAGTGGACGTCGTTGATGGCGGAGGTCACTGAGTCGCGCATTGCTTCTCCTCCTGCGGACGGTCGACGGCAACCGGGGCGGCGCCGGTGGCGCAGCGCAGCGCGTCGACCAGGATGGGGATTCGGGTCTCCCAGGCGTTGGCCCGGGCGTGGGCGGTAATGGCGTCGTGGTCCCACGCCCGGGAGAGGGCGCGGTCGATGGCGCCGCGCAGCGCGTCGGCGTCGCCGTAGGGGACCACCCGGCCGATCTCTTCGGATGAGATCGCCTCGGGGTTGCCGCCGACATCGGTGGTCACCGTCGGCAGGCCGCAGGCGGCGGCCTCCAGAAAGACGTTGGCCCACCCCTCGAAGCGGGTGGCCAACACGAAGAGATCGCCGGCCGAGTAGACCCAACGCAGTTCCTCGGGGGGCACCGGGCCGAGGAAGTGAACTCGTTCCTCCAGTCTCAAGGTGCGGGCGTAATCGCGGAGGAACGCCTCGTTGTTGCCGTCGGGGCCGACCCCGCCGGCGATCACCAGGCGCAGGCCGGGGTGGCTCCGTTCCAGCTCCGGCATCACCGCCATCACCCGGTGGAACCCCTTGCGCTCGTTCAACGTCCCCACCGAGACCAGGACCGGGCCGTGCTCCGGCACGCCGACGCGCCGCCGGGCGGCGGCGCGGTCCTCCGGATGGAAGAGGCGGGTGTTGACGCCGTTGGGCACCACCTGGATGCGCTCCGGCGGCTCGCCGAGGGCCACCGCCGCCCGCTTCAACGAACCGGCCACGGCGAAGATCCGGGCCGCGCCCCGCAGTGCCCGTTGCGCCAGCCGGCGGCGCCAGCGGGTACGGGAGATCCGGACGATGGTGCCGCGCAGGGTGACGGTGTAGGGGACGCGGAACCAGCGGGCCAGCAACCAGGCGGCGACGCCGTCGGGGTAGATGAAGTGGGCGTCGATGAGGTCGAAGCCGTGCCGCCGCCGGATGCGGCGCAGGGTCGGCGCGGTACAGAGCGCCTCCAGGGGGCCGTCGGTCCACTTCATGATGCGGGGGATGCAGAGGAAGCGGGGGTGGTAGACGTGGATGCCGTCCTGGATTTCGTGGTACGGCGCGCGGGACGGGCGGTAGCCGGGGCGCAGGGCGCGCAGCAGCCGTTGGCCGGGGAACCATGGGACCGGGGCCACTACGACGGTGGGCAGCGTGCGGGCGACGCGGAACATGCGTTCGCGGATGAAGACGCCGAAGGTGGGTTGGGTTTGGTTGGGGAAGATGTGGCTGTAGACCAATAGGCGTGGTTGTGGGCAGTTGGCTGTGCCATCGATCACCTTTTGCGGGCTACCGACCGTTGGGCCGGC
>SKYL01000048.1 GCA_007127935.1 Halorhodospira sp.
TATGCCGGCGGCGCCGGGGGGATGGGCAGTATCGGCCCCGACTACGGGGTCTACTTCAGCCCCAACGCCTTGGCGGTCAGGTCGATCGAGGCCGGAGGTTCCGGAAACTTCACCAATGCCCCGTCGGGCGATACAACGCTGGCCTATGTCGATGGTGACGGCGTGTTGATGAACGTGCCGGGCGGATTCACCGGGGGGTTCTCCTTCTACTACTCAGCCTATGAGCCGGGCAGCGTCGCCCTTTACGATGGCCCCGACGGTACGGGGACGCCGTTGGCGTGGCTCGACCTCCCGGCCAATGCGCACGACGGCTGTGATCCGGTGGCCAACGCCTTCTACTGCAACTACGACATCTTGGGTGTCGCCTTCAAGGGCACCGTGTTCTCGGTCGGCCTGTCAGGCGCCCTCAACCACATCGGTTTCGACAGCATCACCCTCTTCTCCGATTTCCCCGATGCGGTGCGCATCCCGCTTCCGGGTTCTGCGCCGCTGTTCGGTCTCGGGCTGCTGTTGTTGGCGGCGGGAGCCGCCCGGGGGCGCCACTAGGGGGGCAGATCGTCCAGCAGCGTCCGGGCCCGGGCGCGGGTCTCCGGGGGGGTGTCGTTGTTCTCCAGGATGGACACCAAGTGCCGCCGGGCTTCCTCATGACGTTCCGTTCGAGCCAGCGCCTCGGCGTAACGGTAGCGGACCGGGGCCGCGTCGGGGCGTCCCCGGTGCGCTTGCTCCAGCAGTCCCACGGCCTCTTCCACCGCGCCCTGATCGAGTAGCAGGGTGCCGAGGGTGTCTTGCACGTGGGGGTGGTCCGGCGCCAACTGTAGCGCCCGGCGGGCATCCGCCTCGGCTTGCGGGTCGCCGGCCCGGTACCGCGCATAGGCCAAGCTGTTGAGGACCGCCGGACTCTTCGGGTGGGCCTCCGATGCGGCCACGAGGTGGGGGACGGCGTCGGCATGGCGCTCCGCTGCAAGTAAGGCCGAGCCGAGGAGCCAGTGCGCTTGGGGGTCGGACGGCTGATGCGCCAGCAAGGTCTCCAGCGGACGGATGGCGGCGGCGGGGCGGCCGGCCGCCATGCGGGCGCGGGCGGTCAGTTCGAGCCATGCGGGGTGGGCGCCGTGCGCGTCCCGAATCGGGTCCAGCAAGGCGAGGGCCGCGTCCGGCTGTCCGGTATCGAGCCGGTGCCGGGCCAAAACCAGGCGGGGCCGCAGCGCTCCCGGGTGGGCCTCCACCGCCCGGTGAAGCAGCGCGCCGCTGCGCTCGTCGTCTCCCACCTCGGCTTCGAAACGAGCGGTCTCCAGCAGCAGTTCCAGGTTGTCGGGGCGGGCCTGCAAGGCGGCATCAAAGTGTCGGCGCGCCTCGTCCGGTTTGCCGCCGGCTATGGCGATGACCGCCAGGTTGCGGGTGGCCAGAAGGTCGCCCGGGGCGTACCGCAGGGCCGTTTGGAACGATGTTCCGGCCTCCTCAATCCGCTCCAGGCCGAGCAGCGCCACCCCGGTGAGATTGTGTGCGACCGCTTCTTCCGGGTGGTGTTCGATGAGCCCGCGGGCCTCCTCCAGCGCGTCTTGGTAGTGCCGCTGTTGCAGGTGGTGGGTGATCAGCGTCACTCGTGGCTCCATGGCCTCCGGCGCTAGTGTGCGGGCAGCTTCCAATTCGGTGACGGCGCGCTCGGTATCCCCTTGTTCCAGAAGGGTGCGGGCCAGGATCAGCCGGGACTGCGCCGAGTCGGGCTGGGCCTGGGCCCAGGCCGCTAAGCGTGGCAGGGCGTCGCCGTGGCGGCCTTCGGCCAGTTCCAGGCGGGCCAACTGGTGCAGCGATGCCCAGTCGTTGGGGTGGGCGGCCACCAGTTTCCGCAGCATCTGTTCGGCGCCTTGCGGATCGCCATCGGTGTGCCGTAAGGCGGCCAGTACACGCACTGCCGGTGGGTGGCCGGGGTGGTGGCGGAGGAATCGCTCCAGGCGGTCCTCGGCCCGGGCGGTGTGGCCGTGGCCGAAGTGGGAGAAGCCCGCCAGGAGCATCGACGGGCGGTGGTCCGGAATCTGCCGCAGTACCGCCTCGAACTCCGCGGCCGCGGCATCGAACGTCTCATCGAGAAAGTAAAGGAGCCCCCGGACGTAGTGGGTGTGGGGGTGCGTCTCCCCCCGTCGCTCCAATGCGCGAAGATCGTCCCGTGCCCCGTCCCTGTCTCCTTGTTCCAGCCGCAGGAGCGCCCGGTGGAAGTGGGCCGCATCGGCGGTTCGGGGGTCTTCGGTGCCGCGGGTATATGCCGCCTCCGCCGTCTTCGGGTCGGTGGTACGGCGGAGTTCGCCCAACAGTTGCCAAGCCGGCCCGTAGGCGTCGTCGGCGCGCAGGGACTTGTCGATGAGTCTCGCCGCCTCGTCGGGATCGCCTTCGGCGGCCCGGATGCGGGCCAATCCGGTCAAGGCGCCGGTGTGATCGGGCTGAATCCGTAAGGCTTGGCGGTATGCGGTTTCGGCCTCCATCGGCCGTCCTTGGGCGCGGAAGGCATCTCCCCGCAGTCGCGCGGCGGCAAGGCGGTGCTCGTGATCCGTAAACGGGCTCCGTAGCGTGGCCA
>SKYL01000171.1 GCA_007127935.1 Halorhodospira sp.
CCATCAAGGTTTCGCCGGGGATGCCGGCCTCCTCGATGGCGATCCGGTCCAGCTCCCGGACTTGCTCCGGGGTGTAGAGCTCAGAGGGCAAATGATCCATAGAGAGCAGTTTACGCCATCGCACCCCTACGCCTCGGGCTGCACCTTGTAGCCGACGCCGGAGAGGGTTTGGATGATCTCCTTATCCCCCAGCTTGCGGCGCAGGCGGTGGATGAGCACCGCCACCGTCTCCGGGCTGGTGTCGAGGTTGCCGCCGCCGACGGCGTCGGCCAACTGGATCTTGGAGAGCGGCCGTCCCCGGGCCCGCAACAGGGCCAGCAGGAGGTCGTATTCGGCCCGGGTGAGGTAGACGGGGCGTTCCTCGGTGTTGGTCAACTGGCGCGTCTCCTCGTCCAGGACCCAGCCGGCGAAGCGCCAAATTTTGGGGCGGCGGCCCTCCGTGTCCGCTCGCCGCCCCAGGCGGCGCAGGTAGTTCTTCACCCGCAAGACCAACTCCTGGGTATCGAACGGCTTACAAATGTAGTCGTCGGCGCCCATCTCCAGTGCCCCGATCCGGGTGTCGCGATCATCGCGCCCGGAGACCACGAAGATCGGCACATCGTCCCGCTGGCGGACCTTTCTCAGCAGTACCAAGCCGTCCTCGTCCACCAGGTTGAGATCGAGGAGGACCAGGTCGAAGCGCCGTGCATCCCAGACGGAAAAAAACCCGGTCACGGAGTCCACATCTTCCACCTCGATCTGCTGCAACCGGAAGAGTTCCGCCATGACGGCACGCAGGGTGGCGTCGTCCTCGACGATGACGATGCGGGGGGTTTCCGCTGGACTCATGATTCTTCCTCCGTGTCCGGGAGCAACAGAATAAAGCAAGCGCCGGGTGCGGCGGGCGTATGGGAGAGTTCCCCGCCCAATCGCCGCGCGGCCCGCTGGGAAAGGTAGAGACCAATGCCGAGCCCTTCACGGACCCCGGCGTGGGCCATGCGGACATAGCGGTTGAAGACCGAAGGCCGGATCTCCTCGGGGACCCCCGGCCCGAAATCCCGGACCGCGATGCCGACACCGCCCTGCCGCGCCTCCACGGCGATGGTGACCGGCGTCCCCCCCGGAGAGAAACGGACGGCGTTATCCACCAGGTTCTGCAGCACCATTTTAATAATGTCGGGGTCGGTGACGACCACCGGGTCGTCCGGAACGTCCAACTCCAGCGGCTGTTCGGGATACATGCGGCCCAGGTTCTCGGTCAACTGGCCTAGCCAGGGACGAAGGCGAACGGTCTCCCGGGACGGTCGCCAGCCTACGTCGTCCAACCGGCTCTCCCACAGGCTGCTGTCCACCAGTGAGACCAGGCGCTTGGCGGCGCCCCGGATCTGCTCCAGCCAGGTGGCGCGTTCCTCCGGCGCGGAATCCTTCTTGAGGTCCAACAGGCGCACCGAACCGTCGATCACCGTCAACGGGGTGCGGAACTCGTGGGAGACCATGCGGAAGAAGTCTTCCTGCTCCCGGCGAATGCGGCGCTCCGCCTCATAGGCTGTCCGGGCCCGGGCCACGGTGTCCCGCAGCCGTTCCTGGAGCCGGCGATTGGTCTTCACCTCCTCGTCGAGCTGCCGGTTGCGCCGGATCAGCTCCCCGGTGCGCAGGGCCACCTGCCCTTCCAACTCTTCCCGCACCATCCGCTTGTGGTTGTTGAGCCGCCAGATGATGAAGAGCTGCATCAGCAGCAGGTGGACCACGGTGCCGATCTGGATGCCGTACTCGGAGAAGAAGTTGTTGGGCAGCAAGCCCTGATCCCGGAGGATACGGGCAATGACCCCCGCCGCCAGCGCCCCGAAGATCCCGAAATAGACCGACCCCTCGCGATACTGCCCTTGCCGCAACCGCCAGACGGAGAAGACCACCGCGAAGCCGGTCATCAGCAGGATGTACAACTGAATCCAGTCGGTGACGAGGACGTAGCGGTCCACCGCTACGAAGGCCAACCCCACCACCGAGACCACGGCGGTCCCGCCGAGGATGGCGGCGCCGAGGCGAGGGTAATCGGCCCGAAGGAGGGTGATCCGGATGAAGATCAACACGAAGAGCGGGAGGCTGAGGACGATGAAGGCCGAGGTCAGCAGGTCGGCCAACCGGGTCCAACGGGGTTCCACCAACCAGTCGAAGTAGCCGGTGTGGGCCGCCTGGAAGGCGAGCAGGGTCAGGGCGTAGAGCGCGTAAAAGAAGTAGAGGCGGTCCTTGACCAGGGTTGTGTAGAGCAGGCCGGCCACGACGATGAAGCCGAGGATCGCCATGTAGCCCGCCATGAACGTGGTGCGCCACTGCCACGACTCGGCGAAGGCCGTCGGGTGCCAGACCACGGCATCGACGAAGAGCGGATTGGTCCCCTGGACCCGCAGGAGCAGCGGCCGGGTCTCGCCGGGGGCCAGGGTCAGCGGGAAGACCTGGGCCGGCAGGTCCATGGGGCGTTCGGCCATGCGCAGCAGATCGCCGCCTCGCTGCTCCTCCAGGGTGCCCGTCTCATCGACCCAGTAGAGATCGATGTGGTCGGTGAAGACGGGCCGGACCTCCAACCAC
>SKYL01000198.1 GCA_007127935.1 Halorhodospira sp.
CGGTGAGGACCCTGGGGATGGGTGGCCCAACTGTTGTAGCCGGGGTTCAGGGAGTAGAGCTGGTCGATGGTCAGGTCGGCCATTTCCGCGGCCAGGGCCAGGTCGATCTGGTGGTCCAGTTCGACAATATCGATGTGCGGCACATTGGGAATGTGGGGCAGGGCGATGTGGTGGCCCTCGGGGTCGCCCAGGATCTCCCGCATCGCCAAGATGCGGGGGACGTAGACCATGGTCTCCGAGGGCAGGCGCAGGTTCCAGAAGTGGGGCTCCACGCCCTCGGCCCGTGCCCGCCGCACGGCGGCCTGGACGTTGCCGGTGCCGGCGTTGTAGGCGGCCAGTGCCAGCAGCCAGTCGCCGCCGAAGCGCTGGTGGAGCCGCTCCAGGTAGGTCAATCCGGCGTGGGTGGCGGCGATCACATCGCGCCGCCCGTCATACCAATAGTTCATCTCCAGGTCGAAGATCCGCCCGGTGCTGGGGATGAACTGCCAGATGCCGGCGGCCCGACCGTGGGAGTAGGCGAACGGCCGGAAGGCGCTCTCCACCACCGGGACCAGTACCAATTCCGTGGGCAGGCCGCGGGCCTCGATCTCCTCCAGGATGAAGTAGAGGAACGGCTCCGCGCGGTTGGCCACGGCCCGGAAGTAGGGCTCCTGACCGGAGAAGATGGCGACTTGGCGGTCGATGCGATCGTGGTGGGTGTATTCGAACCGGTAGCCGCGCTGGATGCGCGCCCAGACGTCCATCGGATAGTCCGGCACCGTCCGGCTGTAGTGGCCCGGTTCATAGTCGTACTGAGGCGGGGTCAGGACCTCCACCCGGGTCTCCAGCAGCGCGTGGAGCCAATCCGGGTCCAACTCCGTGATCCAGGCCGGATGAGCCGTTTCCGCCTCCAAGCTCGCCGCCGTCTTGGTATCGTCGGGTGCGGTGCCGCGGACCCAATCCCGTTGTAGATCCAGCGTGGAGCAGGCGGTGAGAAACCATCCTGCACATAGCATGGGCAGCATCCGATTGGCTTGCACGGTCGTTCACTCCTAGTGTTGTTCCCAGCGGACCGTATCCCGGTCCGGTTTCGGCGGTTCAGCCCTCGCTGTCCTTCCAGGCGCGCAGCGCCGCGAAGACTTCTTCCTCATGATCCAGTGATCGCCCCGCCCACGCTTGGGCCGCCCGCGCCACCTCGGCGACGCCGGTACGCAGAAAGGGGTTGGTGGCCCGCTCCTCGGCAAGCAGGCTCGGTACGGTGGGTCGTCCCTCGTCGCGCAGGCGGCGGGTCGTCTCCAGCCGGCGGGCCAACGCCTGATTCCCCGGTTCCACGCGCAGCCCGAACTCCAGGTTCTTTACGGTGTACTCGTGACCGCAACAGATGCGCGTCTCATCCGGCAGGGCCGCCAGCCGTTGCAGCGACCGGTGCATCTCGGCCGCGGTGCCTTCGAAGAGCCGCCCGCACCCCCCGGCGAACAGCGTGTCGCCGCTGAAGACGACTCCGTGCCCGTGGTAGGCGACGTGCCCCTGGGTGTGGCCGGGTACGCCCAGTACGGCCAACCGCGCGTCGATGGCCTCGATCTCCACCGTGTCGCCGTCGGTCACCGGCCGGTTCACGCTGGCGATGCGCTCGGCGGCCGGGCCGAAGACCGGAATATCGAACCGCTCCAGCAGCTCCTCCACGCCCCCCACGTGGTCGTGGTGGTGGTGGGTGATCAACACCCCCACCGGAGTCAGGCCGTGCCGCTCCAGAAAGGCGGTGACCGGCGCCCCCTCGCCGGGGTCCACCACCAACGCACGGCCGTCGCCCTCGGCAACCCAGATATAGTTGTCGTAAAGCGCAGTGATGGCATGGATGGTGTCCATGAGGGCGAATCCTACCCCGTCAAGGCTTTCCCGCAAAGTCCGGTCGTTCCCCATCGTGTGGTCTTGCATGGGGTGGCCGGGTACCATGGCCTCCCCCAGGGAGGTAATCCATGTCCGATGACCGCCAGCCCCAAGTGGAGGCCTTTACCGACGGCGCCTGCCGCGGCAACCCGGGACCCGGCGGTTGGGGCGCGGTCCTCCGTTGCCGTGGGCGAGAGAAGGAGTTGTACGGCGGTGAGCCCCACACCACCAATAACCGCATGGAACTGACGGCGGCGATCCGGGCGCTGGAGGCCCTCGATCGGCCGTGCCGGGTGGTGCTCACCACCGACTCCCAATATGTCCGCAAGGGCATCACCGAGTGGATGGAAGACTGGAAGCGCCGCGGATGGCGTACCGCCGCGCGCAAGCCGGTCATGAACCGGGACCTGTGGGAGCGGCTGGACGCGCTCTCCCAACAACACAATGTGGATTGGCACTGGGTGCGGGGCCATACGGGGCATCCCGAAAATGAGCGGGCCGACGCGCTGGCCAATCGCGGCATCGACGAACTGGAGGGCGCCTGAGATGCGGCAAGTGGTGCTGGACACGGAGACCACCGGCATGGAGCCGGCCCAGGGCCACCGGATCATCGAGATCGGTTGTGTGGAGGTAGTCTCCCGGCGGATCACCGAGGACACCTTCC
>SKYL01000290.1 GCA_007127935.1 Halorhodospira sp.
CGTCTTAACAATACATCACGAGAGGTGGATGCCATGTCGACCGATATCCTCTACATCTGGTCCGCCTCGCCGGCGCTGTCGCTGGCGATCTGGCTGGTCATTGCCGTCACCGTGCTCTACCTGGGCCGTCCCCACGCCCACCAACTGTTGCGGGGCACCGGCCGGGCCGTCCACGGGGCGCTGCGCTTGGCGGCGGCGAGCATTCGCCGGCTGGAGCAGCGGGTCATCGAACGCAACCGCGAAGTGCTGCTGGCCATGGGCCGGGAGGCGACGGAGAAGGCGATCGAGCGCGAGTTCTCCCGCGTCAACGCCGTCATCGAGCGCGACCTGAGCCACTATCCGGCGCTCCACCGCAAGCTGGCGGAGACGCTGCAGAGGGTCGAGGCCGACTACCACGCCTCCACCCACGACGCGCCGCTGCCGCCCGCCTGGTCGGAGGTGGTGGACACCATCTCGTCGCTGCCCAGCTCCGGCGACCCGGCGGTGGTGAAGGTCCTGGAGAACATCCGGAGCGTGGTGGAGAACGCCCACCACGAGACCTTGACCGCGTGGCAGAAGAGCACCAACGAGCGCCACCGGCTCTTGAGCAAGATGCAGCCGGAGTGGCGCACCCTGAATCACACCATGGAGAAGGTGCAGCGGACCATCACCGGCCTGGAGGAGCGGGCGAAGCGCATCGACAGCCACATGGCCCACTACGAAAGCATCCGCAACGCCGATGAACGGGCCGTCCATACGCTGACTTCGTCGTCGCTGACCCAGTTCTTCATCGCCACCCTGGTCCTGGTCATCGCCGCCTTCGGCGGGCTCATCAACTTCCACCTGATCGCGCTGCCGATGTCGGAGATGGTGGGCGGCGCCAGCTACATCGGCGCCATGCGCGCCTCCGATGTGGCGGCGCTGGTGATCATCCTGGTGGAGATCACCATGGGCATCTTCCTGCTCGAGGCGCTGCAGATCACCCGGCTCTTCCCGATGATCGGCAACATGGACGACCGGATGCGCAAGCGCATGGCGGTGGCGGCGTTCACCATCCTGTTCATCTTCGCCAGCATCGAGGCGTCCCTGGCCTATATGCGCGACCTGCTGGCCCTGGACCGGGAGGCGCTGCAACAGTCCCTGGCCGGCGCGGCGGTGGCCGAGGCGCAGTTCCGCTGGATTCCGTCCATCGGGCAGTTGGTGCTGGGGTTCGTTCTGCCGTTCGCCCTCGCCTTCGTCGCCATCCCGTTGGAGGCCTTCGTCCACTCGCTGCGCACGGTGGTGGGCCTGGTGGTCGTCGGTGTGCTGCGGACGCTGCGCCTGATGGTCCGCCTGCTGGGCGGGACGGCCGACCACCTGAGCAAGATGGCGGTGAGCCTCTACGACCTCTTCGTCATGCTGCCGCTGAGCATTGAGCGGCTGGTCAAGTACCGGCTGGAGAGCGCCCCGCGCCGCCACGCCGAGGCCGGTGAGGAAGGCCCGGAAAGCAAGAAGTCCGCCAAGGCGGCGCGGCGCGCCAAGGCGGTCGTTGAAGCCGATGCCATGCCGGCCACCGCACGGGAGGGCTGAACCATGTCGACACGCCACACCATGCATTCCGCCGGCACCCGGCGGCGGGTGCGTAAAGTTCGCCGGGGCGGGCCGTGGAAGCGGGCGGTGGCGGCGGCCGGGAGCGCGTTGCTCCTGGCCCTGCTGACCGGCTGCGGCCAGCCGGCCGACCATAGCCGGGCGGCCTTCGTGCTCGTCGACATCTCCAGCGACTACGCCGCCGAGCTGGGCAACGCCCGGACGTTGAGCAACTACCTGCTGGCCGACTTGACCAGCGGCGACTCGCTGGCCGTCGGCTTCATCGACAACAGCAGCTTCAGTGAGCGCAACATCATCGCCCGGGCCACGTTCGACCACCGCCCCAGCGCCGCCAACACCCAGAAGCGGCAGTTCCAGGCCGAGTTGGACGCGTTCATCGAGCGCTTCCGGGTGCCCGCCCACCACAGCGACGTCACCGGCGGCGTGCTGTTGGCGGCGGACTATCTCCAGGAGGTCGGCGCCGGGCGGAGTTACCTCTTCATCCTCTCCGATCTCCACGAGGACTTGCCGCCGTGGCTCAATCGGGAGACCCCGGTCGACTTGACCGGCGTGGAGGTGATCGCGGTCAACGTCAAGCGGCAGCGCAGCGACAACAACGATCCGGGGGCGTACCGCCAACGGATCGCCGCCTGGCGGGAGCGGGTGGAGGAGAGCGGCGGCAGTTGGCGGGTGGTGAACGACCCGGCGCGGCTGGAGAACGCGGTGGCGGGGCGGTGAGGGGGTTTACGCGCAACCGCGGGTTACGTGGTGCCGGTGCCCGGTTCGCGCGGCGCGGCCCGGGTCGCCGGCACCACCGTGGAGGACGCTACCCGCCGCCGGCGACGATCCGGTTGCGCAGCGTCCCCAGCCCCTCCACCTCGCACTCCACCACGTCGCCGGGGCGCAGGTACTCCGGCGGGGTGCGGGCGAAGCCGACGCCGGCCGGGGTGCCGGTGGCGATGACGTCGCCGGGGAG